>CAYMHN010000182.1:0-7253 GCA_964390235.1 uncultured Candidatus Competibacteraceae bacterium | reverse complement strand
TCGCCAGCGCCAGTGCCGGCGTGAAGTCGCCGTCCGCCGTGCATCCCGCGGGCAACAGGTGTTCGTCGGCCAGGACGGCCAGCAGGCGTTCGCGGTCGGCGGCGCGCTCGGCGCGTTGCCGGGCGGCCATGTCGGGACGGGGAAACAGGCCTAGCCGCTCGCGCCAGTCGATATCGCGCTCGGCCCAGAAACCGGCCAGGGTCGGCAGATCGTGGGTCGCGGCGGTGACCAGGGCCTGGTCCGGGAACTCCGCCGCCGCCTTGAAGCGACCATCCTCGTTCCAGTGTTTCTCGAAGTACAGGGGCCGGTAGCTGAGCACGCCGGCCCGATGCAGCGCCGCGCGCAGCTCGTTCGGTACCGTGCCGAGGTCTTCGCCGATCACCGCGCAAGCCTGCCGCTGGCTTTCCAGGGCAACGATGCCGAGCAGCTCGTTCAGCGGATAGCTCACATAAGCACCGTCCAGGGCCTGGCCGTCCGGGGGAATCCAGAACAGCCGGCTCAGCGCCATCACATGGTCGATGCGCAGAATGCCAGCGCAGCGCATATTGCTACGCAAGGTGGCGATGAACGGGGCATACGCCGACTCCCGCAGGCGGTCCGGTACCGGTGGGGGCAAGCCCCAGTCCTGGCCGCCGGGGCTGAAATCATCCGGCGGCGCGCCAACCCGTGCGCCGTCGGCATACAGGCCAGGTTCGGCCCAGGTTTCGCCGCCGACGCTGTCGGCGCCCACGGCCAAGTCCCGATACAGCCCCAGCTTCAGTCCGCGGCGCCGTGCGTGCTCGGCCACGGCGTGCAGCTGCTCCGCCGCCAGCCATTGCAGATAGGACTGGAATTCGATTTCGACCGGGTGGGCAGCGATGAAACGCTGCACCACGGCGGTATCGGGCGCGCGAAATCCGGGCAGCCAATCGTGCCAGCCGTGGACCGCCGGATCGAGACCACGAAACCAGTCGTGCAAGGCCTCGAACACGGCCTGCTTGTGCAGCGCCGCGCCGTGCTCGTCCTGGAAGGCCCGAAATGCCCGTACTTGCGGATCATCCCCGTCCAGCTGGCGAAACCACTCGTGCAGCAGTCGCAGCAGCGCGAACTTGGCGGCGGCCACGCCCGGATAATCGACCCGCTCGGTCGCGCGCAGTCGGGCCAGCTCTTGCTGGAATTCGGCGTCGGCGATCTGCTCCAGCGCCGCAGCGCAGCCTTCGGCCAGGGCATCGATGTCCAGATACAGCGGGTTGAGCCAGCGGCGGCTGGAGGGGCTGTAGGGACTGGCGCGTTCCGGTTCGGCCGGATACAGCGCATGCAGCGGATTGAGCCCGATGGTAGCGGCGCCCAGGGCAGCGCAACGCTCGACGATCCGGCGCAGATCGCCGAAATCCCCCATCCCCCAGTTACGCGTGGAGCGCACCGCATAGAGCTGCAAGGCTAGCCCCCAGTGGCGCCCTCGGGGCAGGGAATGGCAGCGGTCCGGTACCACGATCAGGCATAGTTCGGCATCCGCCAGATGCAGGCGGTGATAGCCGCAGGGCAGCTCCACGGGCAACACCCAGTGCCAGCGTCGATAGCGCAGGCCGGCGCGATCGCGCTGCTCGCCGTCCTCCGGTACTCGCAGCTTGCCCTCATGCTGCTGGCCGCCGTCTTCGCTCAGGCGCCAGGGCAGCACCGCTGTTTCAAGCGGCAGGGTCAGCGGGATCCGGGCCGGTTGCGCGGCAACCGGAACCACCTGCACGGCGTGCAGCGGGCGCCGCCAGTCGCGCTGTTCGACCTCGCGTAGTGCCGCGACGATCCGCGCCGGATCATCGCAGGCGATGCCCATGGCGGTCAGCAGTGCCCGCAGGGTGGTGGCGTCGGCCACATGATGATTGCCCCAGATATCATGATAAGCCGGCTGGATGCCATGGGCGGCCGCCAGGCGGGCCAGCGGATCGTCGGAACTCACTCCGCCACCAGCAGCAGCAGCGACCGCTCGGGGACTTGGACCTGATCCCTGGTTTGGGCGATGGAGGCATCCGCCGTGTTCAGCTCGACCCGCCAGGGACCGGGCAGCGGCAGACTGAACTCGATCGGACCATCGGCGGCATTGAGCAGGATCAGCAGGGTGGCGTCGATGTCCGGCTCACCATCCGCCCGCAGGTACGGGCCGGCGTCGCCGGCCAGCAGCAGGCCCAGGCTGCGCTGCTCCGAATCATGCCAGTCGGATTCGCTCATCGGTCGGCCATCGGCGGTCAGCCAGACGAGGTCGGCCAGCCCGGTGGAGGGCGAGCGTTCCTGGCCATGCTGAAAACGCGGCCGGCGCAGGACCGGATAGCGCCGCCGCAGGGCGATCGCTTGCCGCACGAAGCCATGGAACGCGGCGTCGCTCGCCAGCCGCCCCCAGTCCAGCCAGGCCAGTGGATTGTCCTGACAATAGGCGTTGTTATTGCCCTGCTGGGTCTGGCCGAACTCGTCGCCGGCCAGCAACATGGGCGTGCCCTGGCTGAGCAGCAGGCTGGCGATCAGATTGCGGCGCTGGCGATCACGCAGGGCGAGGATGATTGGATCCTCGGTCGGTCCTTCCACCCCGTGGTTGGCGCTGAAGTTATGATGGTGGCCGTCGCGGTTGGCTTCGCGGTTGGCCTCGTTGTGTTTCCCCGAGTAGCTGACCAGATCCCTCAGGGTAAACCCGTCATGGCTGGTGACGAAGTTGATGCTGGCCCAGGGGCGGCGACCGGCCTGACCGAACAACTCGCTGGAGCCGTGCAGCCGCCGCGCCAGTTCGGGTAGCTGGTCCGGGTCACCGCGCCAGAAGCGGCGCAGGCTGTCGCGCGCCCG
Organism: uncultured Candidatus Competibacteraceae bacterium; assembly: GCA_964390235.1. Taxonomy (GTDB): domain Bacteria; phylum Pseudomonadota; class Gammaproteobacteria; order Competibacterales; family Competibacteraceae; genus CAYMHN01. The sequence continues at coordinate 4,448 of CAYMHN010000182.1, read as the reverse complement.
GTCGTTCCATTCCGACCAGCCCGGCGGGAAGCCGCCCAGGCGATAACCACCCGGTCCGACATCCCAGGGCTCGGCGATCAGCTTGCAACGGGACAGGATCGGGTCCTGACCGATGGCCGATAGCAGCGGGGCATGCGGATCGAAGTCGGTCGCCGTACGCCCCAGGGCCGTGGCCAGATCGAAGCGGAAGCCGTCCACCCCGAAGCGTTCCACCCAATGGCGCAGGCTGTCGGTGACCAGTTGCAGCACCCGTGGATGTTGCAGATTCAGGCTGTTGCCGCAACCGGCGTCGTCGATGTAGTGGCTCGGATCGGCGGGGTGGAGCCGGTAGTAGCTGCGGTTGTCGATGCCGCGATAGCACAGGGTCGGCCCCAGGTGATTGCCCTCGGCGGTATGGTTGTAGACCACATCGATGATTACCTCGATGCCGGCCTGGTGCAATCGCTCGACCGTCGCGCGCACCGTGTCCGGGTTCTGGCCGGCCAGGTAGCGGGGTTCCGGCGCGCACCAGGCGATGGGCGCATAGCCCCAGTAGTTGTTGAGGTCGCGCTCCAGCAGGAAATACTCATCCGCGAAGGCCTGCACCGGCAGCCATTCCACGGCGGTGACGCCCAGATCGACCAAATGCTCGATCAGGGCTTCGCTGGCGAAGCCGGCGAAGCTGCCGCGCAGTGCCTCGACCACGCCGGGGTGGCGCATGCTGAAACCGCGCACATGGGTTTCGTAGATCACCGTGTCCGGCCAGGCGGTATCGGGTCGGGTACCGCGATAGGACTCGTCGGGATCGAGCACGATGCTGCGCGGGGTATGGGCGGCGCTGTTGCGGGGATCGGGCTTGCCGTCCGCGGTCGCGCCCTGATGGCTGGGGTGACAGCGGATCGGTCCGTCCAGCATCCGGGCATAGGGGTCGATCAGCAGCTTGGCCGGGTTGAAGCGCTGCCCCTCGCACGGCGCCCAGGGGCCATGTACCCGATAGCCGTAACGCTGGCCGGGCTCGATCCCGGCCAGATAGCCATGCCAGACCTGATCGGTGTATTCGGGCAGGGTAATGCGTTCCCGTTCGCGCCCGTTCGGGTCGAACAGACATAGCTCCACCTGTTCGGCATGGGCCGAGAACAGCGCGAAGTTGGTGCCCTGACGGTCTCGGCTCGCCCCCAGTGGCCAGGGGGAGCCGGGTCGCAGCCGGCGGCTCATCGTGGCGAGGGCGCCACCGGGCTCAGCTGCCAGATATCCCGGTTATAATCGCGAATGGTGCGATCGGCCGAGAACCGTCCACTGGCCGCCGTATTCCGAATGCTCATGGTCAGCCAGCGCTCCCGGGCCTGGAAGACCTGGTCGACCTCCGCCTGGGCATTGACATAGCTGCGAAAGTCGGCGGCGGTCAGCCAGGGGTCGGCCGGATTCCGGATGCCGGCCAGCAGGGGCGCGAAGATGCCGGGCTCGAACTGACTGAACTGACCGGACTCTAGCAGTTCGATGACGCCCCGCAGATCCGGGTCGGTGGCGATGATCGCCCCGGGGTCGTAGTCATGCCGGGTGCGTTCCACCTGCTCGGCGGTCAGGCCGAACAGGAAGAAATATTCCGCGCCGACCGCCTCGCGGATTTCGATATTGGCGCCGTCCAGGGTGCCGATGGTGACGGCCCCGTTCATCATGAACTTCATATTACCGGTGCCGGAGGCCTCCTTGCCGGCGGTGGAAATCTGTTCCGACAGGTCGGTGCCGGGACAGATCCATTCCATGGTGGTGACCCGGTAATTGGGCAGAAACGCCACCCGCAACCAGTTCCTCAGCTCGGGATCGCGGTTGATCACGGTGGCCACGTTGTTGATCAGCTTGATGATCAGCTTGGCCGTGGCGTAACCCGGCGCGGCCTTGCCACCGATCAGCACACAGCGCGGCACCAGACCCTCGGTCTCGCCGGTCTTGATCCTGCGGTACAGATGGATCACGTGCAGGCAGTTCAGCAGCTGGCGCTTGTACTCGTGGATGCGCTTGACCTGCACATCGAACAGCATGTCCGGGTCGAAGGCGATCCCGCACTCGCTCTCCAGCCGCTTCGCCAGCCGCCGCTTGTTGGTGGCGCGCACCTCGGCCCAGCGGTCGCGGAAGCCGGCATCCGCGGCATGAGGTGTCAGTTCGGTCAGCCGGTCCAGGTCGGTGACCCAGTCCGAGCCTATGGTGTCGGTGATCAGTCCGGTCAGCCGCGGATTGCAGGCGGCCAGCCAGCGCCGCGGGGTGACGCCATTGGTCTTGTTGTTGAAGCGCTCCGGCCACAAGCCGCAGAAGTCGCGGAACAGTCCTTCGCACAGCAGCTGCGAATGCAGCGCGGCCACGCCGTTGATCGAGAAACTGCCGACGATGGCCAGATAGGCCATGCGCACCATCGGAACGTGACCCTCCTCGATCAGCGACAGGCGGCGTAGCAGTTCGTGATTGCCCGGCCAGCGCACCGCCACCTCGGTCAGAAACCGGGCGTTGATCTCGTAGATGATCTGCAGATGGCGCGGCAACAGTTGCTGGAACAGCCGCACCGGCCAGCGTTCCAACGCTTCCGGCAGCAGGGTGTGATTGGTATAGGCCATGGTGGAGTGGGTGATGGACCAGGCGGCATCCCAGTCCATGCCCTGCTCGTCGATCAGCAGCCGCATCAGCTCGGCCACGGCGATACTCGGATGGGTATCGTTGAGCTGAAAACAATGCTGGGCGGCGAAGTCGCTGAAGTCCTCGCCGTGCCGGTGGATCCAGCGGCGCAGCACATCGCTGAGGCTGGCCGCGGCCAGGAAGTATTGCTGGCGCAGCCGCAGTTCCTTGCCGTTCTCGCTGGCATCGTTGGGATACAGCACCAGGGTGATGGTCTCGGCCGCGGTCTTGGCGGCCACCGCCTCCGGGTAGCTGCCGGCGTTGAACTCTTCCAGGTTGAACTCCTCGGTGGCGGAGGCCGACCACAGGCGCAGCGTGTTGACCGTTTCATTACGGTAACCGGGAATCGGCACGTCGAACGGTACCGCCATGACATCCTGGGTATCGATCCAGCTCCAGCGGCGGCGCCCGTCGGCGTCCAGATGGCTTTCGCAGCGACCGCCGAACCGGACCCGCTGACTCAGCTCGGCGCGCCGCAGTTCCCAGGGGTAGCCGTTGCGCAGCCAGTGATCCGGTTCCTCGACCTGGTGACCATCGACGATGCTCTGGCGGAACATGCCGTATTCGTAGCGCAGACCGTAACCGATCACCGGTAGCTGCAAGGTGGCGCAGGAATCCAGGAAGCAGGCCGCCAGACGTCCCAGACCCCCGTTGCCCAACCCGGCATCCTGTTCCTCGTTGAGCACATCGTCCAGTTTCAGACCCAGGCTGGCCAGGGCTTCGGTCACCGCATCGTGCAGCCCCAGATTGAGCAGCGCATTGTTCAGGCTGCGGCCGATCAGGTATTCCAGCGACAGGTAACAGACCTGCCGGGGTCGTTCGGTCTCGTAGGCGTGACGGGTACGGTTCCAGCGTTCGTTGAGCCGGTCGCGCAGGGTCAGCGCCAGCGCTTCGTAGAGATAATGATGGGAAGTGCTGAACTTGTCGCGGCCCATGGTGCAGGTGAAGTACCGCTGAAAATCGGAGGCCAGGCTGGCACTGTCGTCGTGCAACGGGGGTGGTTCGATCAGACTGTGGGAGGAACCGGGATCGTCCATAAGCAATACGTATCAGGGCTGCTTGAATCGGCCATTACTATAGACCGAGTTTGCGCTGGATGTCATCGCCCCGTGATCGCCCGGGGTATCGGGTCCGTTCCAGCTTCCGCAATGATCCGGATTCCGTAGCCCCGCGGACCATCGCACCCGATGTCGCATACGTTCAACACCATGGTCTTCCGGGGACAAGTGCGCTTGCAGGAATCGTGGCTTAATGGTCCCATTGCACAACCGCAGTTTCCGGAGAGTTCACCGCATGCAGCGCTATTCCATCTTCAGTCTGGCCCGCAACGCGGTCCGCCACCACGAATACTGGCAGCGGGCCTGGCGCAGTCCCGAGCCGCGGCGCGATTACGAGGTGATCATCGTCGGCGGGGGTGGCCACGGCCTGGCCACGGCCTATTACCTGGCCAAGGAACACGGCATCAGCAATGTCGCGGTGCTGGAGAAGGGCTGGCTGGGCGGCGGCAATACCGGTCGTAACACCACCATCGTGCGCTCGAACTACCTCTGGGACGAGGCCGCGCTGCTGTACGAGAAAGGCTTGCAACTGTGGGAGGGGTTGTCGCAGGAGCTGAACTACAATGTCATGTTCAGCCAGCGCGGGGTGCTTAACCTGGGCCATAACCTGCACGATATGCGCGAGATCCAGCGCCGGGTCCATGCCAATCAACTCAACGGCATCGACGCTCAAGTGCTGGACACGCGCCAAGTCAAGGAAATCGTGCCGATCATGAACACCGACAACGCCCGCTATCCGGTGCTGGG
>CAYMHN010000181.1:2478-7293 GCA_964390235.1 uncultured Candidatus Competibacteraceae bacterium | reverse complement strand
AGGCGCACCGCACAACAGACACAGGGGCGGCAGCAGGGCGTCGCGCAGCGCCGCGATCAGGCCGTAACCAATCCGACCCGGCATCGGCGTCCCTGCCTCACGGCTCAGGGCAGCAGTATGCTCGAACCGGTGGTGCGGCGCCCTTCCAGGTCGGCATGGGCACGCCCCGCCTCGGCCAGTGGATAGCGCTGATTGATCTCGATCCGGACCACGCCCTGCTGCACCACCTCGAACAGCTCGGCCGCCGCGGCCAGCAGTTCCTCGCGGGTAGCGGTATAGCTCATCAGGGTCGGGCGGGTCAGATACAGCGACCCCTTCTGCGACAGCAACAGCGGGGCAATCGGCGCGACCGGACCGGAGGCATTGCCGAAGGACACCATCATGCCGCGCCGACGCAGGCAGTTCAGGGAGCCTTCCCAGGTATCCTTGCCGACCGCGTCGTAGACCACCGGCACCCCCTCACCGCCGGTCAGTTCCTTGACCCGCGCGACGAAATCTTCGCTAGTGTAGACAATCGGATGATCACAGCCATGCGCCCTTGCCAGTTCAGCCTTGGCCTCGCTGCCGACGGTGCCGATCACGGTCGCCCCCAGGTGCTTGAGCCACTGGCAGGCGATCAGCCCGACCCCACCGGCGGCGGCATGGAACAGCACGGTCTCGCCCGATTGCACCCGGTAGGTCTCGCGAATCAGGTAGCGCGCGGTCAGGCCTTGCAGCATCATCGCGGCGGCCTGCTGGTCGCTGATCGCCTCCGGCAGCTTGACCAGATGCCTTACCGGCATGAGGCGCGCCTCGCTGTACGCCCCCGTCGGGCCGGTACAGCTGGCCACCCGGTCGCCGGCGGTGAATTCGGTCACCCCCGGACCGACCGCCTCGACCATCCCGGCCGCCTCCATGCCCAGGCCGCTGGGCAGTTCCAGTGGATACAATCCGCTGCGTTGATAGACCTCGATGAAATTCAGTCCGACCGCCGTGTTGCGCACCCGGACTTCACCGGGACCGGGTTCGCCAACCTCGACCGATTCCCAGCGCATTACCTCGGGGCCGCCATATTCATGAATACGGATAGCTTGTGTCATCGAATCACTCCTCGCAGGTTGGAACCGATGTTATCGGTGCTTGGCACAGTTTGCCGTGATGTGGAAGAATAAACCGAGTTATTGTAAACACATTGAGCATCCGTGATCGATTCGGAGGGTTATCGAGCCAACGTCGGCATCATTCTATGCAACGCTGAGTCCCAGTTACTGTGGGCCAAGCGAATCCGGCAGCGCTCGTGGCAGTTTCCGCAAGGCGGCATCCGCCAGGATGAAACGCCAGAGCAGGCCATGTACCGCGAGCTGAACGAGGAAGTCGGCTTGCAGCCTGGCCATATACAGATCATGGGTGCCACTCGTGACTGGCTGCGCTACCGGATTCCCGACCACCTGGTCCGGCGGCGCGGTATGCCCACCTGCATCGGTCAGAAGCAGATCTGGTTCATGTTGCGCATGATCGGTCCCGAATCCGATGTCCGGCTGGATCTGACCACGCAGCCCGAGTTCGATTACTGGCGCTGGGTGGATTACTGGTATCCGGTGCGCGCCGTGGTTCCGTTCAAGCGCCAGGTCTATCATCGCGCACTGCGCGAACTGGCTCCCCTGGTATTTCCCGATCATCTCAGCATGCCCTCTCCGCCGCCCCGGCGACGGTCTCAGCAGCGCTCGCGCCGGTCACGCCGACCGCGTCCGGCGCAACGCTGAATCCGGCAGTTACCCATGCTGGATTCCCTGCGTCGTATCGTTCACGAGGTCAACGCCGCCCATAACCTGGATGAAGCCCTGACCCTGATCGTCGAACGGGTCAAGGCGGCCATGCATGCCGATGTCTGCTCGGTCTATCTGACCGACCCGGAAACCGGCGAACATGTGCTGATGGAGACGGACGGTCTGCGCCCCAGCGCGGTGGGTCGAGTCCGGCTTCAACCCAACCAGGGACTGGTCGGGCTGGTGGCGCACCGGGCCGAACCCGTCAATCTGGAGAACGCGCCGGAACACCCGCAATTCCAGTTCATCGCCGCCACCGGCGAAGCCCCTTACCACGGCTTTCTAGGCGTGCCCATCATCCGCCGCGGCGAAACCCTGGGCGTGCTGGTGGTGCAACAACGCTTGCAACGTCGCTACATCGGGGACGAGGAAGCCTTTCTCGCCACCCTGGCGGCCCAGCTGGCGGTGTCCATCAGCATGGCCGAGGTCCGGCAACGACTGGAACGGCTGGATACCGGCGCCCTCAAGGGCACCCTGTTTCTGGAAGGGGTGGCCAGCGCGCGCGGCCTGGGTATCGGCGAGGCCGTGGTCGTGTTCCTGGAAGCCGCCCTGGATTCGGTGCCGGACAAGCAGCTCGACGCGGAGGATGCGGAGGCCGAGGTGCAGCGCCTGCTCCACGCCGTGGAGGCCGAGATGGCGGAGCTCAAGCGCCTGGGCGAGCTGCTCGGTAGCGTGCTGTCGGCCGGGGATCGAGCGCTGTTCGATGCCTATGCCCTGCTGCTGAGCAGCGACAGTCTGGTCAATGGTACGGCCGGACGAATCCGCGCCGGCAACTGGGCGCCCGGCGCGCTGCGCGATACGGTGCATGAGCTGGCCAATGTGTTCGAGGAAATGGATGATCCCTATCTGGCCGGACGCGCCGCCGATATTCGCGATCTCGGCCGGCGGCTGCTGAAACGCTTGCGGCAGGAATCGCCCGAGCTGCTGGAATACCCGGACAATACCGTACTGATGGGCGAGGAAATCGGGGTATCACAGTTTCTCGAAGTACCTCAGGAAAAGCTGGCGGGTCTGGTGTCGGTCCGGGGCACCAGCGCATCCCATGTCGCCCTGCTGGCGCGCGGCCTGAACATCCCCGCCGTGTTCGGCCTGCATTCGGCGCCATTGGAACGCATCAATGGCCGCCAGGTCGTGGTCGATGGCTATTCCGCCCGGGTCTGCATCCAGCCCGGTCCGATCTTGCTGGAGGAGTACCGGCGGCTGGTGGAGGAAGAAGCCCAGCTGACGAAAGAGCTGGAGATCCTGCGCGACCAGCCTGCGGTCACCCGCGACGGACACCGCTTTCAGATACTGGCCAATGGCGGTCTGTATGCCGACATCGCCGCCTCCCGGGAGCGGGGCGCCGAAGGCGTGGGACTCTACCGCTCGGAGTTGCACTTCTATTTGCGTGACCGCTTCCCCGGCGAGGAGGAACAGACGGCGACCTACACCCGGGTATTGCGCACCATGGCGCCCTATCCGGTGACCTTGCGCACCCTGGATGTGGGGGGTGACAAACCCCTGCCCTACTACCCGATCGAGGAGGAGAATCCGTTCCTGGGCTGGCGCGGCATCCGCATCAGCCTGGACCAGACCGACATCTTCAAGACCCAGCTGCGCGCCATGCTGCGCGCCAGTGCCGACTATCCGAACATGGGCATCATGTTCCCGATGATCTCCTGCGTCAGCGAGCTGGACCAGTCACTGACGATATTGCACAACGCCTACCATGAACTGGTCGAGGACGGGCTGCAAGTCAATCTGCCGCGGGTCGGCCTGATGGTGGAAGTACCCTCGGCCGCCTACCTGACGGCCGCGCTGGCCCGACGGGTCGACTTCATCAGCATAGGCAGCAACGATCTGACCCAGTATCTGCTGGCCGTGGATCGCAACAACGCCCGCGTCGCCCATCTTTACGACAGCCTGCATCCGGCCGTGCTGTTCACCATCGAACACGTGGTCCGGCAAGCGCATGCGGCCACCAGGCCGGTCAGCGTATGCGGGGAAATGGCCGGCGATCCGGCCGGCGCCCTGCTGTTGATGGGCATGGGGGTGGACAGTCTGAGCATGAGCATGGGCAATCTGCTCAAGATCAAGTGGGTGATACGCAGCTTCAGCCTGCAAGAGGCCAAACAGCTGCTGCGCGAAGCCCTGCGCATGGAGGACGCGCGCGCCATCCGCGCGCGTCTTAACGGCGTGCTGGAAGAACGCGGACTGGGCGGACTGGTACGCGCCGGACGCTAGGCGGCCCAGCCTATGCGGCCCAACCTATGCGGCCCAACCTATGCGGCCCAACCTATGCGGCCCAACTCTTCTCGCGTTTTTCCTCCAGCTCCTTGCACTCGATGCACAGTTCCGCCGTGGGCCGAGCTTCCAGCCGACGCAGACCGATCTCGATGCCGCAGGAATCGCAGTAGCCGTAGTCGTCGTTGTCGATCCGCCGCAGCGTCTTGTCGATCTTGCGCAGCAGCTTGCTCTCGCGGTCACGGGTACGGAGTTCGAGCGAGAACTCCTCTTCCTGGCTGGCCCGGTCGTTGGGGTCGGGCAAGTTCATATGCTCGTTCTGCATATGGCTGACCGTGCGCTCGATTTCCTCTTCCAGCTGGCTTTTCCAGTCGCGCAGAATCCGCCGAAAGTGTTCTTTCTGCGGTTCGCTCATGTACTCCTCGTCATCCGCGGGCTGGTAAGGTTTGAACCCCTTAAAAGCATCGCTCATGCCGTGCCGTCTCCAAATGGTGTTGTGCCAATATGCTTACCGGCCTGCCGCCGACAGGGGCGCATAAAATCACAAAACCTTCGACAAGGGAATACTTTTCGGCGTTTCATGTCCCGAAGCCCGAGTTGCCGGAGCGACTTGCAGCCAAAAGGTCACCGGGCCGTCGTTGATCAGATGCACCTGCATGTTGGCGCCGAAGCGCCCGGCGGCGACCTCGGCGTGCTGAGCGCGGGCGCGGTTCAGCAGATGGTCGAACAGCCGCTCACCCTCGTCGGGCGACGCCTCGCGGACCTCGAGCCCGCGGAGGAACGCGGT
>CAYMHN010000181.1:0-2468 GCA_964390235.1 uncultured Candidatus Competibacteraceae bacterium | reverse complement strand
TCGGGCGACGCGGCCGGAGTGAAGCTCGGCCGGTTGCCCTTGCGGGTATCGGCGGGCAGGGTGAACTGAGGAACCAGCAACAGACCGCCGCCGGTATCGCGCAGGCTGAGATTCATCCGGCCTTCGGCGTCGGGAAACACCCGATAGTTCAGCAAGCGCTCCAGCAGCCGTTCGGCCTGCGGTTCGGCATCATCACGTTCGACGCCGATCAAGACCAGCAGGCCGATGCCAATGGCGCCCACCGTCGTACCGACAACCTCGACCCGCGCCCCGCGGACCCGTTGTAACAGCCCGATCACGTCAGCCGGGCGGCCAGGGTGCGGGCGGCGGTCACCAGCGCATCGATGATGCCGGGTTCGCTGGCGGCATGGCCGGCGGCGCCGACAACGCGCAGCTCCGACCCCGGCCAGACGCGATGCAACTGCCAGGCATTGTCCAGGGTAGTGACCACATCGTAGCGGCCGTGCACGATGAATCCGGGGATACCCTCCAAGCGGTGGGCATCGCGCAGCAGCTGATCCGGCTCCAGAAAGCAGTCATTCATGAAGTAATGGGCTTCAATGCGGGCCAGGCTGAGCGCCTTGTGCGCCTCGGCGAAACCGCCGACCACATCCTCGCGCCGTTCCAGCGTCAGAGCCGTCCCTTCCCAGACCGACCAGTTCCTGGCCAGCCGCAGACGCTCCAGCTCGTCGTCGCCGGTCAGGCGGCGGTGATAGGCGCTCAGCAGATCGCCGCGCTCCAGTTCGGGTATCAGGTCGATGAACGACTCCCAGGCATCCGGAAACAGGCGGTTGGCGCCATCCTGGTAGAACCAGCGCACCTCGCGCGGCCGGCCGAGAAAGATGCCACGCAGGACCAGGCCCAGGACCCGCTCGGGGTGGGTTTCGGCATAGGCCAGCGCCAGCGTCGAGCCCCAGGAGCCGCCAAACAGCACCCAGCGCTCGATACCCAGCAGCAGGCGAATGGCTTCCAGATCGCCAACCAGATGCCAGGTCGTGTTGTCTTCGAGGGCAGCATGGGGGGTAGACCGACCGCAACCCCGCTGATCGAGCAACACGATGCGGTACACCTCGGGATCGAAGAAGCGACGGTGCATGGGTTCGCAGCCGCCTCCGGGGCCACCGTGCAGGAAAACCACCGGAATCCCGTCGGGATTGCCCGCCTCTTCCAGGTACAGGGTATGGCGGGCGTCCACCGGGAGTTCATGGGTCCGGTAGGGTTGGATGCTGGGATAGAGTGTCTGCATGGATTCCTCCCTGCGCAGTACGGCATAGGGCGCAACAAAATAGCAGAACCGGCCGGGATAGGCTATGCGTTCGATGTCGTCCCCGGTTCAAAGATAGTGACGCTGATCCCGCGGGGCGAACCCGCACAGGGTTGGATCCAGACCGCGGGTGAAGCCCATCGCCTTGAAGCGCTCGCCCATCTCGCCCGGCAGGGTCAGCCCGCCGACCTGCCGGGCGCGCGTCAGCCGGGCCACCGTATCGGTCGGTCCGGGTTCGGCCAGCAGGGTCTCCAGTCCGCAGCCGAACAGAAACCAGCTCTGGCTGGTGTAGCCCGCCAGATTCAGCCCGGCCGCCAGGCCGGCGTCCGCCAGAGCGCTGAAATCGACGCTGGCGGTAATGTCCTGCAAACCCGGAAACCGCAAGGGATCGTCGTGCACCCGATGCCGGTAATGGCACAGCAAGGTACCGTCGCCACGTTCGGGATGATAATACTCGCGCCGCGGGTAGCCATAATCGATCAGCAGCAGCAGACCCCGTTCCAGAGGGTCGGCCAGACCGGCCAGCCAACCGTTCAGCCGCTCATTCCACTCCGAGACATAACCCACCGGCAAGGACCAGCCCAGTTCCCCTTGCAAGGCATCCAGCCACTGGTTCAGCCGTGGGTCGGCCGGTCCCCGCCGCCAGCATAATCCGTTCGCAACAGCCACCCCCAGGGGTCGCGGGCCTTGCGGCGTGATCTCGAACCGCCGGACCGGCAGGGCATCGACCACTTCGTTGCCGAGGATCACCCCCCGCAGGCGCCGCGGCATGGCGTCCAGCCACTCGACCCGCCCCAGCCAATCCGGCACCCGCTCCGCCAGCAGGGCCTGCTGACGCTGGCGCAGATCAGCGCTGACCTCGAGGATCCGATAGCGCTCGGGAAGCGCATCCAGAGCGGCTAGTTCGGTCAGCAGATCGACCGCCATCACCCCGGACCCCGCCCCCAGTTCGACGATATCGCCACCGGTCTCTGCCAGAATCTGCCGGCACTGGCGCGCCAGACAGCGCGCGAACAGCGGCGACAGCTCGGGCGCGGTGACAAAATCTCCGGCCGGGCCGAATTTGCGTGCGCCGGCGCTGTAATAGCCCAGGCCCGGAGCATACAGGACCAGATCCATATAGCGATCGAAATCCAGCCACCCACCGGCGGCGTCGATCTCGGCCCGCACCCGCTCCAGCACCCGGGCGGCGTGGGCCGCGGCA
>CAYMHN010000180.1:0-7335 GCA_964390235.1 uncultured Candidatus Competibacteraceae bacterium | reverse complement strand
CGATCCGTTCTACCTGAACATCATCGCCCGTACGGTCGGTCTGGGATTTATCGTTACCCTGCTTACCTTGATCATCGGTTATCCGCTGGCTTATTTCATGGCGCGAACCCGGTCGCGGTTCCGACACTGGCTGCTGATCCTGGTCATTTTCCCTTTACTACTTAATCTGGTTGTGCGCTCGTTCGGTTGGATCGCTTTACTGGCCAATCGGGGTCTGATCAATGAATTCCTGCTGATGATCGGCATTCTGGAGCGACCATTGGCGTTGATGTTCAATTTCACAGGACTGCTGATCGGCCTGACCCATATCTTTCTGCCGTTCATGGTATTGGTACTTACGGGAACACTCCAAACCATCGGCCGTGACCTGGAGGATGCCGCAGCCGTTCTCGGTGCGAATCGTTTCGCGGTATTCCGCAAGGTAATACTGCCGCTGAGCATTCCCGGAATGCTGTCCGGTGGCATACTGGTGTTTGTGCTGACCATCAGTGCTCTGGTGACGCCAAGGCTGCTGGGCGGACCCACCTATCGAGTCATGTCGACGATGATCTACGATCAGTTCCTGCAGCTACTGAACTGGCCGCTGGGTTCCGCCATGGCGTTTGTGCTCACCCTCCTGACGCTGAGCCTGATCGCTTTGTCGAGCACGCTGGCCCGATACTGGTTACCGTCCCGATGAGGAGTCTGTATTATCCCGGCAGGTGGCTTGCGGGCTTCACTCTACGCGTCTGGGTGATCCTGGTGCTTCTGTTTCTTCAGATCCCGGTGATCGTCGTGGTTCTGGCGTCGCTCAGCACCACGGCCTACCTGACCCTGCCCCCGCAGGGGTTTACTCTGCGATGGTTCGGTGCCGTGCTGCGCGATCCCGGCTATCTCGACGCCATCATGACCAGCTTGGCGCTGGCCGTGGCCGCCACGGCGGGTTCACTGATTCTGGGGACCGCCGCGGCCTATGCCTTGATCCGCCGACGTGTACCAGGCGCAAATACCATGTCGGCGCTACTGATGGCGCCGCTGATCTTCCCGGCCGTGGTCATCGGTGTGGCCTTGTTGCAGTTCTATATGTTGGTTGGCCTGCGGGGTAGCTTCTCGGGCCTGATTCTTGCCCACATCGTGATCACCGTGCCCTATGTGGTTCGTACGGTGCTGGCCAGCCTGGAAGGGGTGGACGCCTCCGTGGAGGACGCCGCCCGCTGTCTGGGTGCCAATCCCTGGAATGCATTCGTCAAGGTCACCCTGCCGTTGATCCGTCCCGGACTGGTCGCAGGTGGACTGTTTTCCTTCATCATCTCGTTCGACAATGTGCCGGTGACCATCTTTCTGCTCAGTGTGCGCCAGACCACTCTGCCGGTAAAGATTTTCACGGCTGTTGAACATGGCGTGGATCCCACCGTGGCGGCGGTTTCCACATTGATGATCATAGTCACTGCCCTGGTGCTGGTGCTGGCCGAGAAATGGGTGGGCTTCCACCGGTTCGTTTAGACCAAGAGGAAATCGAACATGCCACTCACAGGCAACGGCTTTCCGGTAATGCTAACTTTCGATTTGGACGCCGAGACGATGTGGACCGCGCGCGACCCGAAGAATCGAGATAGACCCATCGTGATGTCCCAAGGCGCATACGGCTGGAAAGTTGGCACCGACCGCATACTTGGTCTGTTGCATCGGTACGGGATCGAGGCTACCTTTTTCGTGCCTGGCCTGGTCATCGAACAGCGACCCGAGGTGATCGAGCGTATCCTCGAGCATGGCCACGAGATCGCTCACCACAGCTGGTCGCACGCCTGGATTGTTACGCTTTCGCCCGAGCAGGAGCGCGAGGAGATGGAGAAGGGTTATCGCATCATCGAGCGGGTTACTGGGCGGGCGCCCGCCGGTTGGCGCTCGCCAGCCGCCGAATTCAGCACCATCACCATGGAACTGTTGCTCGAATACGGTTTCAGCTACTCCTCGAACTATTTCGACGACGACTCTCCCTATCTACATCGCGTTGACGGTTGTCTCACCGACCTGGTCGAATTTCCCTTCGCCTGGGTCCTGGACGATGCTCCGTTCTTTAACTATTCCATTACCTTACCAGGGCGTACCATGCAGACCCCTTCCGGGGTACTTGAGGCCTGGCAGCTGGAATTCGATGTCTTGTATTTGGAAGACCGCCAGTTCACATTGGCGATGCACCCCCAGATCATCGGGCGACCATCGCGATTGTGGGTGCTGGAGCAACTGATCCGGCACATTCAGGCCAGACCAGGCATTTGGTTCAGTCGGTGTGACGCTGTCGCTGAGGCGCTGCGACCGGCACTCCGGGCTCAGGCCGTGGGCAAAACGTGAAACTCGCGGGACGATGCGTCTTGATCACCGGGGCGGCATCCGGGATTGGTCGGGCAACGGCGGAGCTCTTCTTCAAAGAGGGAGCGCTGCTCGCGCTATTGGACGTGAACACGGCACAACTGGATATCGTTGCCTCAGGCCTGGACGATGGTGGCGGGAGGATTGTTGCGGTAGCCGTCGATCTTGCTCATGCAGATCAGGTCGAAGAAGCGGTAGCCCGCAGCGTCGCCGCGCTCGGAGGATTGGACACCCTGGTGAACGCCGCCGGCGTCGATCTCGCCAAGCCCTTCGGCGAGACCAGCACTGAAGACTGGAGACTCGTCATGGACATCAACCTAATCGGTCCGGTCTTGGTATGCGGCGCAGCGCTTCCCGCGCTACGCGCGGCTGGCTCCGGGGTCATCATCAACATAGCATCGGGTGCCGGCCTACGACCGCTGGAGCAGCGGGTCGCCTATTGTACCTCGAAGGCGGCACTGATCATGCTGACCAGAAGCTTGGCGCTGGAACTGGCTAGTGACGGAATCCGAGCTAACGTAATCTGTCCCGGAGCAATCGATACCCCGTTGCTGCACGCTTCGCTGGTCAATACCGAGGCACTTGATGCCGTCAAGTCACGTTACGCATTACGCCGCATTGGCACGCCTGAGGATATCGCTTTCGCCGCATTGTATCTGGCCGGTAGCCAGGCTGGCTTTATCACCGGCACCACACTGACCGTCGACGGCGGTCGGGCGTTTCACTGAGGCAGACGAATGGACCTGCCGCTCGCAGGACAGGTCGCCCTGGTGACTGGGGCGGCCAACGGTATTGGTCGTGCCTGTGCCCTGGAGCTCGCGGCGGCTGGCGCTGCTCTGGCTCTGTTCGATCTCGATGGTTCCGGGCTGCATCGTTTGGCTGAAGAAATTTCCGATTCGGGTGGTCGGGCATCGATTCAAGAATGCGACTGCATTGCCCCGGATCGCTTGGAAGCAGCGATCGCTGCGGCGGTTAAGGAACTGGGTCCAGTTCACATCCTGATCAACAATGTCGGCCAGAGTGCCCGGGAGCGGGCCAGTGAATTCTGGAAATCCGACCCAGCCGTTTGGCGCTTTGTCATGGAGATTTCGTTATTCACCACGCTGCGCGCCAGTCGTTGTTTAGTGCCATCGATGCGCGAGCAGCGCCGTGGGCGGATCATCAGTATTTCCTCCGATGCGGCACTGGTTGGCGATCCGGGCTTGGTCGACTATGCCAGCGCTAAGATGGGTGTGCTCGGCTTCACTCGTGCCCTCGCCCGTGAACTGGCTCCCTTCCAGGTTACAGTGAATGCGATCTGTCCCGGTACCATCCGCACCAGGGCGCATGACCAGCTGCCAGCAGCCACGATGGAGCGCATCCTCGCTAGCGTGCCGATGGGTCACGTTGGTGATCCAGAGGATGTGGCTCGGTTGGTAACCTTTCTTGCTGGCGTGGGTGGACGGTATATCACTGGACAGACCATTCTGGTTGATGGCGGCCGCTGGATGCTTTAAACCCGGGAGGTGATCATGCCGAACAGTCTTCTCTTCGAGCCGGTTGCAACACTGGCTGATCTGATCAGAACTCGGGCGCTGTCGCCGGTTGAGCTGGTCCGACTGGTGCTCGAGCGTATCGAACGCTTGCAGCCGCGCCTCAACGCTTTCATCACCGTTGCGGAGGAGGAGGTACTGGCAGCGGCCCAGGCTGCCGAGCAGGAGATCATGAACGGCGCTTACCGGGGCCCGATCCACGGTCTGCCTTTTTCAGTCAAGGATCTCACGCTCACTCGTGGGATGCGAACCACGTTTGGCAGCCGTTTGTTTGTCGACCATGTACCGCGCGAGGATGCTATACCCGTCGCACGACTGCGCTCATCGGGAGCTTTACTGATCGGTAAGACCACTACACCGGAATTCGGTCACAAGCCATTTACAGAGGCACCGCTGTTTGGGCGCACTCTCAATCCCTGGAACCCTGACTACACCTGCGGTGGTTCCAGCGGCGGCGCCGCAGTGGCGATTGCGACGGGCATGGGATCGCTGGCACTGGGAACCGATGGTGGTGGCTCGGTGCGTATTCCGGCCGCTTGTTGCGGCATTGTTGCACTCAAGCCCACCCCCGGTGTGGTGCCGACCGCTCACGCACCGGATGCCTTCGGCAACCACTCGTTCGTCGGCCCCATGACCCGGACGGTAACCGATTGTCAGCTGCTGTTCACGGCAATCCGCGGTGCCGATGACAACGACCCTTTCGCACTGCACATGGCACCCGAAGTGCAGCCCAAGGCAGTGAACGATTTGCGGATCGGCTGGATGCTTCGGGTGGGCAACCCGGTCGTTGATCCGGAGGTGGTTCGGATCGTCGAGACAGCGGTCGGCCATCTTGAGACCGATGGTGCTCAGGTCGAGCAAGTCGAGATCGACTTTGTCGGCCTGGAGTCAGCCTTTCTGGTTCATCTGCAGACCAGCCTGGCGGCGCGCCTGGAGCATTTTTATCGCGAACAGCGGCAGTCTCTGGACCCCAGCTTGGCGAAGACCGTGGAGCGGGGCCTAGAACTCACAGGAGTCGAGCTGCAGCGCGCCAACGCTGCACGCGGCGCAACATTCAGGGCCATGCAGAAATTATTCGGTCAATTCGATCTGCTGGTCTCTCCCACCCTGGCAGCACCACCATTGCTGGTCTCTCAGGATCCGCTCGGCGAGGTGCACATCGCAGGGCGTTCGGTCGGGCTGATTCGAGCAGGCTGGTACCCCTACACCTTCCCGCTCAATCTGACAGGTCATCCCGCATTGAACCTACCATGCGGATTCACGGGGTCCGGATTGCCGGTCGGCATGCAGCTGATTGCGCCGTGGTACGGTGAGTCCCGGCTGTTTGAAGTAGGGAGACGGCTTGAAATGATTCTGAACATCCATGGCCGAAGGCCTGAATTGGCAGAAGATCATGTCTGAACCAAGCCCTTCTCCTGAATCCGACCAGGAGTGCAACCCGCGCCAAGCTCCGCATCCCGAACCTCGACGATACGTCGAAGCTGCCCTAGGGCTAGTTCAGCCGCTCTGCGAGGGCAGTTGAAACGGGCTTCGATCATTGCCCAAATGCCATTGTCCTCGAGATGCAGGTACACGGGAACTAGACGACGATGCGCAAGCACTATCAGGATTCTCGGTAATACCCCGGGTGCGTTGACAGCTTTTATCAAGACCGTGTGCAAGGCCATGTTACCCCCTTAACTGAGGCGGATTTCGCTTACCGAGGCGCCGGAAGGAATCATCGGAAAAACATTGGCCATCGGCGCGACCTTGACGTCGATCAGATAGGGGCGATTGGCTGCCAACAGTTCATCCATCGCAGCATCGAGTTCAATACGGGTCTCGACCTGGCAGGCATCGATACCATAGGCCCGACAGAGCAGGGTAAAGTCCGGTTGTGGCATCCGAACAAACGAGTAGCGTTCATCGAAGAACAGCTGCTGCCATTGCCTTACCATACCCAGGTAACCGTTGTTGAGAACGATCATCTTTATCGGTAGAGCTTCTTGGGCAATGGTGCCCAGTTCCTGAAGCGTCATCTGGAACCCACCGTCCCCCATGATGGCAATCACTTCGCGATCCGGGGCTGCGAGCTTCGCGCCCAGGGCCGCCGGCAGCGCGAAACCCATGGTACCTGCACCACCCGAGGTGATGTGACTGTAAGGACGCAAAAAGCGATAATAACGTGCCGCCATCATCTGGTGCTGACCTACATCGGTGACCAGCAACGCTTGACCACGACTGGCGTCGGAAAGCTTTGCGACCACCTCACCCATCCGCAAGGGACCACCAGCGGGTTGAAGTTCTGCGCGTACCACTTGGTGGTATTCCTCGGCATCATGGTTCCGAAACCGGGTTAGCCAGGAATCATGACGGCGTAGTTGGATCAGTGGAAGCAGCTGCTCGAGTATCTGCCGGGCATCGCCGACCAAGGGTACGGTAACCGGTACGTGCCGATTCAATTCAGCGGGTTCGATCTCAATATGGATGATTCGTGCGCGGCATGCGTATTCCTCGAGTCGTCCGGTGACCCGGTCATCGAAGCGCATGCCAACCGCGACGATGACATCGGCCTCGTTGGTCAGCCGGTTAGGACCATAATGGCCATGCATTCCCAGCATACCGACATAAAGTGGATGGTCGCAGGGCAGGGCGGAGAGTCCGAGTAGGGTAGTCGCTACCGGAAGGCCACTGGTATCGGCCAGTTGCCGCAGCAGGCATTGCGCGCCGGCGAGCAGAACCCCATGACCAGCCATGAGTAGCGGGCGTTCGGCGTGGTTGATAAGATCCGCTGCGGCTTGGAGTGCAGCGGGGTTATAGTGCTTTTCGGGATGACCCCAGGCGCCGTAATGGGGATGATGGATACCGTAATGGGAGCGAGTAAGATGAGCATCTGCGACCGGCTCGCTTTGTACATCCCGTGGTATATCAATCAATACAGGGCCGGGACGACCGGTTCGAGCAATATGAAATGCTTGGTGGATCACATGTGGAATCTCGCGAGCATCATGGATTCGGTAGTTCCACTTGGTTGCCGCAAGGCTTAGCCCGATCGTGTCCGCCTCCTGAAAGGCATCGCTTCCAAGTAGATTGGATTTCACTTGGCCAGTTATACAAACAAGCGGAGTTGAATCCATCAGCGCATCGGTCAGCCCGGTGATCAGATTGGTTGCTCCAGGCCCCGATGTAGCCAGACACACGCCCGTTTTGCCGCTGGCACGGGCAAATCCTTGTGCGGCATGGATCGCCCCCTGCTCATGGCGGACCAGAACATGGTGAATTCGATCACCCACATCATAAAGTGCATCATAGGTTGGCATGATGGCACCACCGGGATAACCGAAGACGGTTTCCACCTTCTGATCCAATAGAGCCTGCATCAATAACTGTGCGCCTGACGGTGTCATGGGTCGGTCCCTCTGAGCCAAAAAAAACCCGCCACGAGGGCGGGTTTTCCGGGAAGCGATCAGGCGGC
>CAYMHN010000179.1:0-7348 GCA_964390235.1 uncultured Candidatus Competibacteraceae bacterium | reverse complement strand
GCAGGCGATGGTCAGCACCAGATAAATGGTCCACAGCACCCGGGCCGTGTGCATGATGCGCGGGGTCAGCTTCTGGTCCTTGGCCAGCCGGGACACTTCGGCTCGGTAGATCTGCATGCCGCCGACCCCCAGCATGGGCAGGATGGCCACCGCCAGCACCACCACCCCCATGCCGCCCAGCCATTGCAGTTGCTGGCGATAGTAGAGTATCGAGCGCGGCAGCTCGTCGAGACCGACGATGACCGTGGCGCCGGTGGTGGTCAGCCCCGAGATCGCCTCGAACACCGCGTCGGTGAGGCTGAGGTGCGGCTCCGGGGCCAGGTACAGGGGCAGGGCGCCGGCCGTCCCCAGCACGCTCCAGAACAGGGTGACGATCACGAAGCCGTCGCGCACCCGCAGCTCGCCCCGGGCCTTGCGCACCGGCCACCAGCAGCCAGCGCCGACCAGGGCGGTGAGCACGAAGGCGATCAGAAACGGGGTGGTTCCGGAATCGCCATACCAGTAGCCCACTGCCGCGGGCGGCAGGTGGGACAGGCTGAACAGGCTCAGCAGGATGCCGAGTATGCGCAGTATGCTGAGGCTGTTCATCGGCGCGGTTCAGAAGAAGATCACGCTGACCTGGAACAGCTGTTCGATCTCGCGGATGCGTTTCTTGTCGGTCAGGAACACGATCACATGATCTTCCGCCCGGATCACCGTGTCGTGATGGCAGATCACCACCTCGTCGTCCCGCACCAGGGCCGGGACGGTCGCGCCGTCCGGCAGGGGCAGTTCGTCGATGCGCCGATCGACCACCTTGGAGGTGATGCGGTCACCGTGGGCGATGGCCTCGATGGCCTCGGCCGCGCCGCGGCGCACCGAGTGCACCTGGACCACGTCGCCTCGGCGGATGTGCGACAGCAGGCTGCCTATGGTCGCCTGCTGCGGCGAGATCACGATGTCGATGATGCCGGAGGACTCGACCAGATCGACATAGGCCAGCCGGTTGATCAGCGCCATCACCTTGCGCGCGCCCAGCTGCTTGGCCAGCATCGACGATAGAATATTGGCCTCGTCGTCGTTGGTCACGGCGATGAATACATCGGTGTTCTCGATGTTCTCCTCCAGCAGCAGTTCCTCGTCGGCGGCATCGCCGGCCAGCACGATGGTGCGCGCCAGACGCTCGGTGATGCGCCGCGCGCAGCCGGGGTCGCGTTCGATGATCTTGACCTGGTACTCGCGCTCCATGGCCTGGGCCAGACGGGTGCCGATATTGCCGCCGCCGGCGATGATCAGGCGACGCAGCTTCTTGTCCAGCTTGCGCAGTTCGCTCATCACCACCCGGATGTTCTTGCGCGCGGCGATGAAGAACACCTCGTCATCGGCCTGGATGACGGTATCGCCTTCCGGGATGATGGCCTGGCCCTGGCGGAAGATCGCCGCCACCCGGGTATGGATGCCGGGCACATGATCGGGCAGGCTGCGCAGCGCTTGGCCCACCAGCGGTCCTCCGTAATAGGCCTTGACTCCGACCAGACCGATCTTGCCATCGGCGAAATCCAGCACCTGCAAGGCGCCCGGATACTGGATCACCCGGCGGATATGATCGGTGACCAGCTGCTCCGGGCTGATCAGCACGTCGATGGGCATGTGCTCGGCTTGGAACAGCTGCTCGCCATAGCGCAGGTATTCGGCCGCGCGCACCCGGGCGATCTTGGTCGGTGTGTGGAACACCGTGTGGGCGACCTGGCAGGCGATCATGTTGACCTCGTCGCTATTGGTCAGTGCGATCAGCAGGTCGGCGTCCTCGGCCGCCGCCCGGGCCAGTACCTCCGGGTGCGAGGCATGGCCCTGGATGGTGCGGATGTCCAGCCGGTTGCGCAGTTCCTGCAACACGTCCGGGTCGCGATCCACGATGGTGATGTCATTGGCCTCGGAAGCCAGGTTGCGCGCCACCGAGGAGCCGACCTGGCCGGCGCCCAGGATCAGGATTTTCACGGCTGTTCGTCCATGGCGCGCTTCGGGTCTATGCCCAGGGCGCGCAGCTTGCGGTACAGATTGGTCCGTTCCATGCCCACCCGTTCGGCCAGCCGCGCCACATTACCCTCGCATTCGCGAAACTGTTGCAGCAGGTAGTTGCGCTCGAACCGCTCGCGCGCCTCGCGCAGCGGCAGATTGAGCGGGATACTGCCGACATCCTGGGTCTTGGCCAAGAGCATATTGCTGATCGCCGCCTCGACTTCTTCCTGGGAGATTTCCTCGCCGGCGCCGAGGATCAGCAAGCGTTGCACCAGATTCTTGAGTTCGCGGATATTGCCTGGCCAGCCGTAATTGCGCAGCCGGTTCTGGGCCGCCATGCTGAAGCGGCGATAGGCGAGACTCTCCTGGTCGACGAAGTAATTGACATAGTAGTTGAGCAGATCCGGTACGTCCTCGACATGGTCACGCAGCGGCGGTAGCTTGATCGGCACCACATTGAGCTGGTAGAACAGGTCCTCGCGGAACCTGCCCTCGGCCACTTCTCGCTCCAGTTCGCGGTGACTGGCGGCGACGATACGCACATTGACCGTCACCGGCTCCTTGCCACCGAGGCGCAGGAACGAGCCGTTCTCCAGGGCACCGGCCAGCTTGGCCTGGGTATCGTGGTCCATGTCGGCCAGTTCGTCGAGGAACAAGATGCCACCGCTGGCCTGCTCCAGCCGGCCGTAGTGCAGTTTCTCGTTCTCTTCGGAACCGAACAGTTCCAGGGACGAGTTCTCGCGGGCGATCGAACCCACCCCGACATCGATGAACGGACCGTTGCGGCGCGGGCTGTTGGCATGCAGGTAGCGCGCGAACACCTCCTTGCCGGTGCCGGGTTCGCCGGAGATCAGCACCGGGGTGTCATGCTGGGCGATGCGCTGGATCTGGGTACGCAGGCGTTGCATGACCTCGCTCTTGCCGACCGGCTCGTTGACCGCCCGGCTGCGGCGTTGCAGGCCCTGATTCTCGCGCAGCAGATGAGCGGCCTCCAGGGCACGCTCCACGGTCAGCAGCAGCTTGTTCATCGACAGCGGTTTTTCCAGGAAATCGTACGCGCCCAGCCGGGTGGCCTCGACCGCCGTCTCCACCGTGCCGTGCCCGGAGATCATGATGACCGGGCAGGGCAGGTGGTCGCCCTCGCTCCATTCCTTGAGCAGACTGATGCCATCGATATCCGGCATCCAGATATCCAGCAGAATCAGATCGGGACGCCTGATCCGGCGCGCTTCGCGCGCGTCCTGACCGTTCCTGGCGGTACTGACCTCATAGCCTTCGTCTTCCAGAATATCCTTGACGACATCGCGGATATCCGGCTCGTCGTCAACGACAAGAATGTGGCCGTTACTCATTCTGCCTCCTCGTGGCTAACGGCAATAAGCCGATGACGGGTATCGGCATGATCGATGTCGCGGGGCGGCAGCGGCAATCGCACCACCACCCGGGCACCGCCCTCGGGTGGCGAATCGAGTTCGATAAGCCCGTTATGTTCCTCGACGATCTTCTTGACGATCGCCAGTCCCAGACCGGTGCCCTTGGTCTTGGTGGTCACATAAGGTTCGAACACATTGCCCATGCTGGCGTCGGGAAATCCCGGCCCATCATCATCCAGGATCAGTTCCAGATAGGTCGGTTCGGTCTGCTGATGACAGCGGGTGGTGATGCGTAGCCGCGAACCGGCCCCTTCGGCCAGTGCTTCCAGGCTATTCTTGACCAGATTATGCAGCAGCTGACGCATGCGTCCGGGATCGGCATCGATCACCGGGTCGGCGGGGTCCAGGTCGAGGCTGATCTCGACCCCTACCGGGTAGTCGCGATACAGATACAGCACCTCGGAGATCAGGCGGTTGATCGCCAGATGACTCAGCTTGAGCTGTGGCGGGCGAGCATACTCGTTGAAGGCATCGACCATCTCCTTCATCGCCTGCACCTGCTGCATGATGGTGTGGGTGCTGCGATCCAGCACCCGGCGCTGATCCGGATTCAGTTCCGTGAGCAGTTTGCGGCGCATCCGCTCGGTCGCCAGCTGTATCGGGGTCAGCGGATTCTTGATCTCATGGGCCAGACGTCGGGCGACCTCGGCCCAGGCCGCATCGCGCTGCGCCTGAACCAGGGCGGTGACGTCATCGAACACGATCACGTGACCGCTGGTCTGACCGACCGTGGGTGGTAGCAGGCTGCCGCGACACATCAGTACCTGACGGCCGCCGGTCGCGAACAGGGTGATCTCCTGCCGCCAGTCACTCCCCTCGTGCAGCAAACCCTCCATGGTCTGAAAGAACTGCTGCACATGCGGGATGGTGCTGGCGCAACCGGAACTGCCCAGCAGGCTGCCTAGTCCGGCGTGCAGAATCTGTTCGGCGGCCGTGTTGTAGGTGCGCAGCCGGCCCCGCTGGTCCAGGGTCAGAACCCCGGAAGACAGGCGCGTCAGCACCGCTTCCAGATAGGTGCGCTGTTGCTCCAGCAGCCGCTGGCTGCGCTGTTCGGCCGCTTGCGCCCGGGCCAGATTGCGGGTCATCTGGTTGAATGAATGCACCAGAAAACCGAGTTCATCGTTGCTGGTCAAGGGCAGTTGCTTGTCGAACTCGCCGGCCGCCACGGCCCGGGTGCCCTCGGCCAGGTCGCGAATCGGCGCGACCAGGCGGCGGGACGCATACAGAGCCGTCCAGACGGCCGCCAGTATGCTGAACACCAGGACCAGCGACAACACCATGATGAAGCTGGTCTTCAGCGGGGTGCGCAGGAAAACCAGTTCGCGATAGCTGTCGAAGGCCGACTGCACCGAATCGGCCAGATCACCGAGGCGGCGCGAGACCGGGAACAGGGCTTGCAGGATGCGCGCCTCGGCGGTGGCCTCCGGAGCCGGAACCGGGATCACCACGCGGATGTGGAAACCGAAGTTGCGGATCGGATCAAGGCTGACGTAGTCGTGGCCCTGACGGACTTGCAGCAGCACCATGTCGGGGGGCTGATGGGGCACGATGGACAGCGGGTCGAGGCTGGCGGTGGCGATGATCCGACCGTTCTGGCCGAACAGGGTCAGCTCGGTGGCCTCGCTGTGGTTGAGCATTTCGTCGAGCTGGGTGGGCGCGCCGATGCGCGGGACATGGCGCAGTTCCTCGGCCATGCGCTGGCTCTGTCTGAGTACCTCGCGCATGCGCAGGTCCAGCGACGAGCGGCTCAACTCCAGCGCGTCGCCCAAGGCCTGCTCGATCCGGAAATCGAACCAGGAATCGATCCCGCGCTGGATGAATTGCAAGGAAAAATGATACACCACGGCGACGGGGATCGTGGCCAGCAGGACGAAGATCACCACCAGCCTCAGGCTCAGCCGTGAACCGGGTTCACGGCGTCGATAGTGCTGCAGAAGTCGATACAAGCTGATACCGATCAGGGTGCTCAGCAGCAACAGCCCCAGGGCGCTGAATATCAGCAGCCAGGAATACAGTTCACCGAATCGGGTCGAGTTCTGGGTGATTTCACTGATCAGCACCAGCGCGACCAGCAGCAGGCCGAACAGGATCAGCATCGGCAACAGCCGATGGCGGCGTAGTCGGCGGATCACAGCGGCCATGAGACCCAGTTGCTGTTGAGGCGCCAGGCGCTGGACAGATAGGCCAAGGGCCGCAACGGGGCGGGCAGCGACTCGATATCGAGTTCGGCGCGCAACCAGACCTGGTAGGGTTGTCCGGGCTCCAGCAGGCTGCGGTCGAGTAGCGGAAAGTCGCGGATCTTGCCCATGAACTCGACAGCGGCTTCCAGCGTGGGAAAGCTGTCCAGCGCATCGCTGTTCACATTGGTCACCACATATTGTTGTGCCAGGGCGTGATAGTTTAGGCGAAAGCGTTGTTCCAGGCTGGCGACGGTGACATCCCACAGCCAGGCGCGCTGACGCCGCACTTGCATGCGCAGCGCGAAGGTCAGCGGCACGCTGTTGGCCAGGGCATCGCGCGCCGCCGGGCTGAGCTGGTAGCGGATATCCGCACTGAGCAGGTAGACGCCCTGTTCCTGTCGGGTACTGGCATTGACGATGCGAAATTCATCCGCCCCTCCCGAGCCCGGCAGGATCAGCAGGCCGAGCAGCAGCAGCCAGAAGCCACGCCGGCCCGGCCGGGTCCGAGCAGGCTTAGCCACGCTTGCCCAGCAGGGCGTAGAAAAAACCATCCCGATCCCCGTCGCCGGGCAGGATCTGCCGACCGGCGCCGGTCTCCCGTCCCCAGTCGGCCTGAATCGGCTCGGGGACGGCATCCGGCTGTTCGGCGACGAAATCGGCCACCACGGCCCGCGTCTCTTCCGGCAGCACCGAGCAAGTGGCATAGAGCAGCGTTCCCCCTCGGGCCAGCAGCGGCCAGAGTGCATCCAGCAGCCGGCGCTGCTGGCCGGCCAGTGTCGCACCGTCCTCCGGGCGGCGCAGCAGTTTGATATCCGGGTGGCGGCGGATCACGCCAGTGCCGGTACAGGGGGCGTCGAGCAGCATCCGATCGAACGGTCTGCCGTCCCACCATTGCTCGGGCCGGGTGGCATCGGCCGCGGCCAGCCGGGCCGCCAGCCCCAGGCGGTCGAGGTTCTCGCCCACCCGTTCCAGACGCTTAGGGTCGCTGTCCAGGGCCAGCAAGCAAAGGTCCGGGGCCAGCTCCAGCAGGTGGCCGGTCTTGCCGCCCGGCGCGGCGCAGGCATCGAGCACCCGCTCGCCCGATTGCGGAGCGAGCAGCAGCGCGGCCAGCTGGGCGGCTGGATCCTGCACCGAGACCAGTCCCCGGCCGAAACCGGGCAGTGCGGTCACGTCGCAGGGTTGGTCCAGCACCACGGCGCAGGGGATCAGTGGGTCCGGACGGGCAGGGAGATCGGCAGCGGTCAGCAGGGTAAGATAATCGTCCCGGCTACCGCGTTGCAGATTGACCCGCAAGCCCATGGTCGGGCGGCGGTTGTTGGCGGTCAGCAGGTCCCGCCAGGCATCGGGCCAGGCCTGGCGCAGTCGCTCGACCAGCCAGGCCGGATGGGCGCTGGCCAGCACCGGGTCGGTGTCCAGACGGTCTTGCAGTTCGCCCCGACGGCGTTGCGCCGAGCGCAATACGGCATTCACCAGACCGCTGGCCCGGGACTGGTCGATCAGCCGACTGGCGGCCACCGTGGCCGCCACGGCGGCATAGGCCGGGGTGCGCAGATAGAACAGCTGATACAGACCAACCAGCAGCAGGGCGTGCAAGCCCTGATCCGGCAGCGGTCGGTGCAGCAACTGTCGGGCCAGCCAGCGCAGCGGCGGATACCAGCGCAGCGTCCCGTAGCAGAGTTCCCGCAGCAGGGCCGCGTCGCGCGGTCCGGCGGGCACCGCCGACAGGTGTTCGCTGGC
>CAYMHN010000178.1:0-7361 GCA_964390235.1 uncultured Candidatus Competibacteraceae bacterium | reverse complement strand
CAAGCAGGATGACCGCCGGGAGGCCTTCGACGCCGGCAAGCTGCGCGCCGGCATGCTCAGGGCGCTGGAAAAACGCCCGGTCGATACCGCCGAGTTGGACGCCGCGATCCGCCGCATCGAGCAGCGCGCACGGGCGCTGGGTGAACGCGAGCTGGGCTCCCGAGAACTGGGCGAGTGGGTGATGGATGAACTACGCCAGCTCGACGAAGTCGCCTATGTTCGATTTGCCTCGGTATATCGCAGCTTTCAGGATGTCAATGCGTTCCGCGAGGAAATCGAGCGCTTGCAGGCCAAGGCCCGGAATCCGGCATGAGTCGGGCTGACGATCAGCGTTACATGATCCGCGCCCTGCAACTGGCCCGGCGCGGCCTCGACACCACCCATCCCAACCCGCGCGTGGGGTGCGTCCTGGTACGCGACGGCGCGGTGATCGGCGAAGGCTGGCACCGGCGCGCCGGAGAGCCACATGCCGAAGCCTATGCGCTGGTCGAGGCGGGTGAGCGCGCGCGCGGCGCCACGGCCTACGTCACTCTGGAACCCTGCTGTCATCACGGCCGCACCCCCCCTTGCACCGATACCCTGCTGGCGGCCGGCGTAAGCCGTGTGGTAGCCGCCATGCAGGACCCCAATCCGCTGATCTCCGGTGGTGGTTTCGCCCAGCTGCGCGCGGCCGGTGTCGAGGTCGAGTGCGGCCTGCTGGAAGCCGAAGCGCTGGCCTTGAATGCCGGTTTCGTGACGCGCGCCATCCATGGCCGGCCGCTGGTCCGCTGCAAGCTGGCGATGAGTCTGGATGGTCGTACCGCCCTGGCCTCGGGGGAAAGCCAGTGGATTACCGGCCCCGCGGCCCGCCGGGACGTACAGCGGCTGCGCGCCCGCAGCAGCGCGATACTGACCGGCATCGGCACGCTGCTGGCCGATGACCCGGCCCTGACCGTACGGCTGCCCGAAGTGGAGCGCCAGCCCCTGCGGGTGGTTCTCGACCCGAATCTGGATACGCCGGTCACGGCGCGCACACTGCATCAGCCGGGACAGGTACTGATCCTGTGCGGCGAGGCGGTGAATGGCGACCGACAACAGGTGTTGCGCTCGGACCGGGTCGAAGTGCAAGCCGTGCCGACCGCCTCGGACGGTCTGCTCGACCTGGCGGCCGTCATGGCGGAACTGGGCCGGCGCGAACTGAACGAAGTCCACACCGAGTGTGGCCCGGTACTGGCCGGTGCCTTGCTGCGAGCCGGACTGCTGGACGAACTGGTGCTGTATCTGGCCCCGGTGCTGCTCGGTGACACGGCGCGCGGGCTGCTGCATCTGCCCGGGCTGGAAAGCATGGACCAGCGCGTGGCGCTCACCGTGGACGACATTCGCGCCGTGGGCGGTGACTGGCGCATCACGGCGCGCCCCACCCAAGCGATCGAGGACTGATATGTTTACCGGCATCATTGAAGCGGTCGGCAGGATCGTCCGGATGGAACGACGCGGCGGCGACGCGCGTCTGCACATCGACACCGGCCCCCTGGATCTCACTGATGTCCGGATCGGCGACAGCATTGCCGTCAGCGGTGTCTGTCTGACCGCCGTGGCCCTGCCGGGCGACGGCTTTCTGGCCGACGTCTCGGGCGAATCCCTGAGCCGCACCACGCTGGGTGAACTGATCAGCGGCAGCCGCGTCAATCTGGAACAGGCCCTGACCCCGAGCACTCGCCTGGGCGGTCATCTGGTCAGCGGTCACGTCGATGGCATCGGCACGGTGACCCGCTTCCATCAGGAGGCACGCTCCTGGCGGCTGCACATCCGGGCACCGGACGATCTGGCCCGCTACATCGCCGAGAAAGGCTCGATCTGCATCGATGGCGTCAGCCTGACGGTCAACGGCGTGCGCGACAGCGAGTTCGATCTCAACATCGTGCCGCATACCCTGGCCCATACCACCCTGGACGAGTACCGGGTCGGCCGACCGGTCAATCTGGAAGTGGATATCATCGCCCGCTATCTGGAACGGCTGCTCAGCGCCCGGGACGACAGCGGCCTCAGCAAGACCCTGCTGCGCCAGCATGGTTTCATCCAACCCTAGACGGAATCGCATATGGATCAGCTCAAACTCATCGAAGGCGATTTTCAACCGGGCGAAGTGCGCTTCGCTCTGATCGCCTCGCGCTTCAACGATTTCATCGTCAACCACCTGGTCGCCGGGGCCACGGATGTGTTGCGCCGGCATGGCGTCAGTCCCGAAGCCATCGATCTGGTGCGGGTACCCGGCGCCTACGAGATTCCGCTGGCCGCCAAGCGACTGGCGGCCAGCAACCGCTATGATGGACTGGTGGCCCTGGGTGCGGTGATCCGTGGTTCGACCCCGCATTTCGATTACGTGGCCGGTGAATGCGTCAAGGGACTGGCCAGCGTATCGCTGGAATTCGATCTGCCGATCGGTTTCGGAGTGCTGACCGTGGACACGATCGAACAGGCCGTGGAGCGCGCGGGCACC
This sequence comes from uncultured Candidatus Competibacteraceae bacterium, assembly GCA_964390235.1. Classification (GTDB taxonomy): domain Bacteria; phylum Pseudomonadota; class Gammaproteobacteria; order Competibacterales; family Competibacteraceae; genus CAYMHN01. Next base: position 4,882 of record CAYMHN010000178.1, on the reverse strand, counting down.
AAGGCGGGCAACAAGGGCGCCGAAGCGGCCATGAGCGCCCTGGAAATGGTCAGTCTGCTGCGCAAGCTGGGTGCTTGACGTGACTGCCAGCGGCCAACGTTCCTTCGCCCGCCAGCGCAGCTACTCCCGCCGGCTGGCCATGCAGGCGCTGTATCAGTGGCAGCTGAACGAGGAGGACATCGGTCGGATCAACGCCCAGTTCCTGACCGAACAGGACATGAGTCAGGCCGATATCGCCTATTTTCAGGAACTGCTGCAACAGACCCCCGCGCACCTGACCACCATCGAGGCGGCGCTGGAGCCGCATCTGGACCGTCCACTGGTGCAGGTCGACCCGGTCGAGCGCGCCATCCTGTGGCTGGGCGTCTATGAACTGCTGTACCGGCTCGACATCCCCTACCGGGTAGTGATCAACGAGGCGGTGGAACTGGCCAAGGCCTTCGGCGCCGAGCAGGGCCACAAGTTCATCAACGGCGTCCTGGACAAGGCCAGTCGGCTGGTGCGGGCCGAGGAACGCCAGTCGTCAACCCGCCGCTAGGAGCGTACCACTCCCCGTCCCAGCAGAAAGCGCAGCAGCTCCCGGGCGAAGGCGTCGCTGCGCCAGGTGTTGGCGGCGGTGACATGGGTAGTATAGGGCATCACCCACAGGCCAGCATTCGGAATGGCCCGCGTCATGGCCAGCAGATCGTCCAGCGGCGCTAGTGGATCGCGGTCGCCGGCCACGATCAGGGTGGCTTGTGCGATCCGGCGCAGATCGTCCAGGCTGTGCGCATGATCGGTATCGGCCGGGTCCAGCGCCTCGGCGACTCGCGCGATCACCCGCTGCCAGGCTTCCGACCCGCCCTGCGGTTCATGTGCCTTGCTCAGCATCCGGGCCATGCCGACCCGCCGCCAGTAGTCCGGATCGGCCAGCTCCCGGGTGCCAGCATGACCCGCCGCGGTCTTGCGGTAATTGACCCGGTACAGCACCAACTTGTCGATCCGCTGCGGGTGATTGAGCGTCAGCCACAGGGCCACCGCGCCGCCCAGCGAGGAACCCGCGATGGCGGTGCGTTCGATGCCCAGACGGTCAAGCAATCCCACCATGGCCTTGCCGGCGGTACCGATGCTGAGTCGGGCATCCACCAACAAGCTGCGGCCATGGCCGGGCAGATCGGGGATCAGCAGTCGGAATTCCTCGGCCAGAGCGACTTGCTGCGGCTGCCATTCCGCCCCGGTCATGCCGCCACTATGCAATAGCAGCAATGGGGCCCCGCGGCCGATATCGTCATGGTACAGATCGGTCATGGTCGAGTTTGGTGGTCAGTGGTGGATGATCGATAATAAGCGCCCACATCGATCAGAGGAAAGTGATTATGCCGATGCGCTCGCACGCCGTTCTCGGACTCGGTACCGGAGGCTTCCATCGCATGCGCTACACCGAATGGGGCGATTCGGACAATCCGCGAGTGCTGATCTGCGTCCACGGACTGACCCGTAACGGGCGTGACTTCGACATCTTTGCCGCCGCCATGGAATCGGACTATCGGGTACTCTGCCCGGATGTGGTCGGGCGCGGGCAAAGCGACTGGCTGAGCGACAAAGCCGGCTATGCCTACCCGCAGTATCTGGCCGATATGGCGGTCCTGATAGCTCGCAGCGGCGCCGAGCGGGTGGACTGGGTGGGCACTTCCATGGGCGGGCTGATCGGCATGCTGCTGGCGGCCCAACCCAACTCGCCAATTCGCAAGCTGGTGATCAACGACGTCGGACCATTCATTCCCCGGGCGGCGCTGCAACGGATAGCCACTTATGTCGGCACGGCGCCGAGCTTCGCCAACCTGGCCCGGATGGAAAGCCATATACGGGTCGTCTCCGCGCCCTTCGGACCTCTGAGCGATGCCCAGTGGCATCATCTGACCGTGCACGCGGCGCGTCGGCGCCCCGACGGCGGCTATGAATTCGCCTACGATCCCGATATTGCCGAACCGTTTCGCAACCATGCCTCGACCGACATCGATCTGTGGCCTTTCTGGGAGCGGATCAGCTGCCCGGTACTGACCTTGCGGGGCGCCGAGTCCGATCTGCTGCTGCACGCCGACGCCGTGGCCATGACCCGGCGCGGCCCCGGCGCCGAGTTGCTCGAGTTTGCCGGCATCGGTCACGCGCCGATGCTGATGGACGATAGCCAGATCGAGCCGGTGCGTGACTGGTTGCTGAGGCATTGAGCCGGATTCAACCGCGACCGGCGCGCGCTGACTGGCGGCGGGCCAGCCACTCCCACACCACCCCCTCGGGCCGCTCGATGCCGGTTACCAGATAAGCCAGTACTTTCGGATTGAACAAGCCCCATTCCATGCGCCGGGCGGTCTCGCTCGGACCGCAGAGCAGCAGCTGATCGCCCGGTCGCAGCAGTCTGTCATCGGCGGGCAGCAGCGTATCATCCTCGCCATCAACGACCATCAGGGGCAGACCGGGCAACAGCTGATCGCGATCCAGCGGATCGCGCAGCAGATCGCCCAAACTCGAACCCCACCCTAGCCGCAAGGCGACCGCGACCGCAGGGGCTTGTTCCTCATCCAGGGCAATCGCCCAGGTCAGCGGCGTTCTGCCATCGCATAGCGTGTACAGCCGTTCCAGCAACTGTTGTGCCCAGTCCTCGTCATGGTGTCGTACCGCGCGCAAAAACCGGGCCAGCAAGGGCGTGGTCAACAAGGGCAGCAATCGCCAGACGATGATGCGGCTGCTCTGCATGATTAGATCGATGGGCGCCGCCTCGAACACCGGATCGTTGGAGCGCCGGTTCTGCCGCGCCACCACGTAGAGAGAAGGGTTCAGAGCCTTGGCGGTGATCACGATGGACAGATTATTGGTATCGTTGTCGGCGCCGGCGATCAATCCGACCGCCTTGTCGATACCCGCCTCGCGCAAGGTCACCGCTTCGGTACCCTTACCGATCACCGCCCCTTCCGGAGCCTGCTCGGTATCCGGTTCGATGATCACCGTGGAGATCCCCTCGTATTTCAGATAGCGATTGACCGCCTGGCCGAAACGGCCGAACCCGCAGATCACCCAACCGCCCCGGGGCGGTTGGGTGGTCTGTGGCCAGGGTCGCCCCGGTATGCTGATCAGCACCTTGTACAGCTGTTGCACGTCGGGCGTGCGCAGGGCCATGGCCAAGTGGTCACCGAACACCCGATACGGATTGATCACGTGATCGGTTCCGAACGAGGCCAGATTGGCCGCCGTGCTTTTGTTTACGGCCCGAGCCACCACCATGAGTTCGGGGCGCAGCAACTTGCTGGTAATGGCCACCTTGACGTTGACGTCCTCGACATTGCTCATGGCGATCACCCCCAGACAACGCGGATGCTGCAAGCCGGCTTCCTGCAGATGGTGCACCTCCCGGGCATCGCCACACAGGCCGGGCATGTCGAAGCTGAAATTTTCCAGGGTCAGGGTATTGATGCGCTCCGGATCGATGTCGATGACCACGCTGGGGATCCCCCGCCGGTGTAGGGCGGCGACCAGCAGGCTCCCCGAATCCCCGTAGCCGACCACCAGATAGAACGGCGTTTTCAGGCGCCGCACCCGCAACAGGAACCGCAACTCGGTCAAGGCCCGCCGGAACGCCGGGTCCTGGATCAAGGACAATATCGTGCCGATGGCGTACAACCAGGCAACCACGGTCAGGTAAATCGTGAACATGACCCACAGGCGCTGCGCGGCACTGAAGGCGTAGGGAATCTCGCCAAAGCCGATGGTCGATCCCATATAGCTGACGAAGTAGAACGCATGAAAGAAGTCGAATCGCCAAGGCTGTCCCAGGTCATCGAAACCCGGCATCAGTACCAGTCCACCGATCGAAATGGCATAGGCACCGAGCAACACCAGTAATGGCGCACGCATGCGCCGAAAGAACAGATAGACCAGGGTTTCCATGGGCTGACTAACGGCGCAGACTGACGGTCTCGACGATCAATAGCGTGACCGAAGCGAAGTTGGCCAGCAGCGCGCCACCGGCCAGCGAGACGACACTGGCCACAACACCGGGGGTATTGCCGATCTCGAATACATACAGCGCCATGGCCCAGACCAGGGCGGCGGCGATCAACTGCAAATCCGCCACCAGACTGGTAGCCAGCAACACCGCACCGATGTGGGTGCGATCGCCAAACTTGAGTATGGTAGAAATCAGACTGACGATGAGTGCGGCATAAAGCTCCCACACATGATGATGATCCGGGTTATCGATATCGCCCATGACAAACCCGAAATTCAGCGTCAGGGCCAGCAGCACGAAAAAGCCGAAGGCCACTTTTTCAAAGTTCATTGTCGATTCCCCCTTGGTAATCCGTCACGCGCCGAAACAGCAGGTCGCGGACCGTATACCCCAGCCGCTGGCCGCGTTGTTCGAATCTGGTCAGCGGGCGCTCCGCCGGCCGCTCCGCGTAACCCGTCTCTTGATTGGCAAAGTGCGATGACGACTCTAACACGTCCAGTATCTGCTCGGCATAAGGCTCCCAGTCGGTAGCCAAGTGCAACAGACCACCGTATTTCAGCTTGGTCGCCAGCAGTGCCACGAAGTCCGGCTGGATCAGACGACGCTTGTGATGTCGTTTCTTGGGCCAGGGGTCGGGAAAATAGATATTGATGCGATCCAGACTGGCATCCGGCATGCACTCCCGCATTACCCGTACCCCATCGGCGCAGACCACCCGAACGTTGGCAAGATCCATCTCCGCCAAGCGCAACAGCAAATGACCGATCCCCGGCCAGTGCACCTCGATCCCGACGAAGTCGGTATCGGCTTGTAAAGAGGCCCGGGCCAACAGCGCTTCGCCATTGCCAAACCCGATTTCCAGTACCCGACAAGCCGCCGCTCGTCCGAATACCGCATCCA
>CAYMHN010000177.1:0-7363 GCA_964390235.1 uncultured Candidatus Competibacteraceae bacterium | reverse complement strand
TGTACAAGGAGAACGCCTCGATCTCGGGCGCCGAAGTCGGCTGCCAGGGCGAGGTCGGTTCGGCCTGCTCGATGGCCGCTGGTGCCCTGTGCGAGGTGCTGGGCGGTACCCCGGAACAGGTCGAGAACGCCGCCGAGATCGGCATGGAGCACAATCTGGGCCTGACCTGCGACCCGGTCGGAGGGCTGGTCCAGGTGCCCTGCATAGAGCGCAACGCCATGGCTTCGGTCAAGGCCATCAATGCCGCCCGCATGGCGCTGCGCGGCGACGGCAAGCATTTCGTGTCGCTGGACAAGGTGATCAAGACCATGCGCGACACCGGCCGCGACATGCACACCAAGTACAAGGAAACCGCCCGCGGCGGTCTGGCGGTCAACGTCATCGAGGTGCCGGTCAGCGTGGTGGAGTGCTGAGGCCCGACTGCTGCCGATTCGGCAGCGCCCGCGCGATACTCTCTGCTGGGACCGGGGCCAAGGGCGCGGTATAGTCGCCGCCACTGATGACTGGAGAGGTAGCCATGAGCCGAGTCCAAGCCTATCGCGGGACCATCGTCCACTGCCTGCGCGATCCGGGCGGAAGTGGGCTGGGTTCCGATGCCGTTCAAGTGTTCGACGATGGTCTGCTGCTGGTGGCCGATGGTCGCATCGAGCGTGTCGGTCCGGCGGACGCGTTGCTGGCGCAACCGCCAGCCGATCTCCAGGTGATGGATTACACCGGCAAACTGATCGTGCCGGGCTTCGTCGACACCCACATCCACTATCCGCAGACCGACATGATCGCCGCCTACGGCGAGCAGCTGCTGGAGTGGCTGAACACCTATACCTTTCCCACCGAGCGCCGCTTCGCCGATCCGGCGCATGCCACCGAGGTGGCGGAATTCTTTCTCGACGAACTGTTGCGCAACGGCACTACCACCGCCCTGGTATTGGGCACGGTGCATGCGGTATCGGCAGAGGCCTTTTTCGCAGCCGCGCGGCGCCGCCGCTTGCGGATGATCGCTGGCAAGGTGTTGATGGACCGCAACGCCCCGGAGTATCTGTGCGACACGCCCGAATCCGGCTACCACGACAGCAAGGCTCTGATCGAGCGTTGGCACGGCGTCGACCGGCTGCTCTATGCCATCACCCCGCGCTTCGCGCCAACCTCGACCGATCGGCAGCTGCACCTGGCGGGGCGGCTGGCGGTAGAGCATCCGGACACTTTCATCCACACCCATGTGGCCGAGAACCGCAAGGAAGTCGCCTGGGTGGCCGAGCTGTTTCCGGACAGCCGCAGTTATCTGGATGTCTACGATAGGCACGGTCTGCTGCGCGAGCGGTCGGTCTACGCCCATTGCATTCACCTGGATAGCCAGGACCGGCGGCGCATGGGGGAGAGCGGGGCGGCGATGTCGTTTTGTCCGACCTCCAATCTATTTCTGGGCAGCGGCACCTTCGACCTGGCAGCGGCCGATGCCGCAGGGGTACGAGTCGGTCTGGGCAGCGATGTCGGCGCCGGTACCAGCTTCAGTCCGCTGCGCACCCTGAGCGAGGCCTACAAGGTCGCCCAGCTCCAGGGGCAGCGCTTGTCGCCTTGGCGGGCCCTGTATCTGGCTACCCTGGGCAGCGCCCGCTCGCTGTATCTGGACGACCGGATCGGCAATTTTCAGCCGGGCAAGGAAGCCGATTTCACCGTACTGGACCCGCGGGCCACGCCCTTGCTGGCGCGACGCACGGCGGGGTGCCAGGACATTGCCGAGATCCTGTTCGCCCTGATCATGCTGGGTGACGACCGGACGGTGGCGGCGACCCATGTGCTGGGCGAGCCGGTCTGGCGGCGTTGACCCCCGGTGCCGCGGCTTCCCCAGCGGCGATGAACGGTTCGATCAGTGCGTTGATCTCCTCGAAGCGGAATTCCCTGGCCAGCGTGCTCACCCGCTGACCCAGCGCCCGATAAGAGCCGCCCAGGGCTGCCAGGGTCTCGGCCTGTTCGAGAACCCGCTTGGCGCGACCGGTATTGGCAGCCTCGCACAAGGTTCGGGCGAGTTCCTTCGGGAGTTGTGCCGGCATGAGGGTATCGGACTCAGCGAGGACAGTCGGTGCGGCCGCGGTCGATTCATGGACCCAGGTCAGGTGCAGCAGGGTTTCGAACTTCTCCAGCAATTGCGGAATCTGCACCGGTTTGGCCAGAAAGTCGTCGCAACCGGCTTCGCGGCACTGTTGCTGGTTGATCTCGAAGGCGCTCGCCGACAGGGCGATGATCGGCACCCGAACCAGGTTCGGCAGTCGCCGCAGTCGCCGGGTGGCGGCCAGTCCATCCAGGCGTGGCATTACCACATCCATCAGAATCAGGTCCGGCCGCCGCTGTTGCGCCCTGACGACGCAGTCCTCGCCATCCACCGCCTGCTCGCAGGCAAATCCCAGCGGTTGCAGCAACCCGGCCAGCAGGGAACGATTGACCGGTCTGTCATCGGCGATCAGCACCCGGCGCCGTGGCCCCGCATAGCCGATGATGGGTTCTCTGGTGTCCACGGCGGAACTGTCTCCTTCGACGGACGGCAGAACCAGCTCGAACCGGAACCGACTGCCTAGTCCGGGGGTACTTTCCACGACCAGACTGCCGCCCATCAGCGCCACCAGCCGGTGGCTGATGGCCAGGCCCAGACCGGTGCCCTCCCGGGGGGAGTCCAGTTCATGCAAGCGGGCGAACGGCTTGAACAGGTCGACCAGGCGCTCGGGGGGGATGCCGACCCCGGTATCCTCGACCTGGAAACCGACCCGACCGTCGCTGTGCGTGATCTGCAGGGTGACCCGCCCGTAGTCGGTGAATTTCACCGCATTGCCCAGCAGATTGATCAACACCTGGCGCAGCTTGCGGTCGTCGCCATGCACATTGCCTGGCAGGTCGGACGGTGCGATATAGCGGAACTCCAGGCCCTGGTCCTCGGCCTTGGGCCTGAACATCGCCATCAGCGACTCCAACAGCCGTTCCAGCGAGAAATCACGCGACTGTAGCGTCAACTTGCCCGCCTCGACCTTGGACAGATCGAGCACATCGTTGATCAGACTGAGCAGATGGTCGCCACACTCGCGGATCACGTCGATGCCTTGCCTCTGCCGGTCGGTCAGCATGGGATCGTGCTGCAACAGTTGGGCATAGCCGAGTATGCCATTCAGCGGCGTGCGCAGTTCGTGGCTCATGTGGGCCAGGAATTCGCTTTTGGTGCGGTCGGCGGCTTCCTTGGCCGACGCTAGCCGCTGCGCCTCGCGCAGTTCGGCCTCCATGCGGGCCTTTTCAGCCTCGGTCAGCTTGCGTTCGGTGACATCGCCGATCGAGCCGGCCATGCGAAAACACCACCCCCGGGTGTCGCGCAGGCCCAGACCCTTGGCCGCCACCCAGCGGTAATTGCCCCGTTCGTCGCGCACCCGGTATTCGCAGCGCAGGAAAGCGGTCCGGCCGGTGAGATGGTCCCGGATGGCCTGATTATTCATCTCCCTGTCGTCCGGGTGGATACGTGCGTCGATTTCCGCCAGGGTGAAGGCCTCACGCGGCGGATGGATGCCCAGAATGTCGCTGAACAACGGCGCGAAGTGAATGAGGTCGCTATCCAGTCGCCAGTCCCAGAGCCCCTCGTTGGCGCCCTGCATGGCCAGGGCGTAACGTTCCTCGCTTTCCTGCAAGGCCTGCTCGCGGCGTTTCTGCTCACCGATGTCGTGCCAGGTCACCACCCGACCGCCGTCGCTGGTGGGGCGGGTGTGTACATCCAGCCAGCCCGAGGAAACCAGTTGTTCGTGCTGGCTGGGGGCATTGCGATGCAGGGCCATGCGCCGCGCAACCAGGGTTTCCACTTCGAACTGGCGCTCATTTCCGAGTCGAATGTAATGCTCGCGCGGCACCAGTTCGCGGACGATGTCCTCCAGTTTTCTGCCGCGGACGAACACGTCCCGGATATCGTCGTGGATTTCAAGCATGCGCTGGTTGCACATCACGAAGCGCTCCTCCTTGTCGAACCAGCTCAGCCCTTCCGACATGCTATCCAGCACGTCGACCAGCTGCGCATGGGCCGCGGCGGCCTCCTGCTCGGCGCGCTTGCGGTCGGTGACATCCACGTCCAGACCGGCCCAGATCACCTCGCCGTTCTCGCCCGGCTGCGGGCGGGCGATGACCCGGATCCATTTCACCTCGCCCGAAGGCAGGATGGTTCGGTGCTCGCGGTCGATCGGCAGCATCCGACGCGATTCCTCCCGGACCAGTTCGCGCCAGTTCCAGGGATTGTCGGGGTGGTGCATGTCGATCAGTTGGTCGGTATCGCGCATGATGGTCTCGGCGTCCAGGCCGAACGTCTCCTGCGGACGACCGCCGTAATAGGTGAAGGCGATCCGCCCGTCCGGATAAACCACCCGCTGGAAGATGGCGCCGGGTATATTGGCGGCGATGCTGTGTAGGCGCTGCTCGCTGGTGCGCAGCGCCTGTTCCTGCTGCTTCAGACCGGTGATGTCCGTATACGTGACCACCCGGCCGCCGTCCCGGGTCGGCTGGGTATTGATCTGGATCCACAAACCGGATTCGGTATGTTGCTGGTGTTGGCTGGGTGCCTCGCGATGCAGTTTCATGCGCTCGGCCACGAAGGTCTCCAGTTCCTCGCTGCCGCATTTGTCGACCAGCAAGATGTGCATCCGCCGGACCGAAGCCCGCACCAGGGTTTCCAGCTTCACCCCCGGCTTCAGCCGGGAAGGCAGGTGCGGCAGGATCTCGCCCAGCCGTTGGTTGCACAACACCAGGCGCTCCCGCGTGTCGAACAGGGCGAAGCCTTCGGTCAGGCTTTCTATGGCGTCTTCCAGCAAGGCGTTGTTGCTCCAAGGCGTTGAGCCGGCGGCGGGACGGCGCCGCCGGTACCCGCGCTCAGCGCGGTTGCGGCACGATGCGCAGATAGGGCTTGGGCGCCTGCCAGCCGTCGGGGAATTTCTCGCGGGCTTCCTCGTCCGACACGGCCGGGACGATGATCACGTCCTCGCCGTGTTTCCAGTTCACCGGGGTGGCGACCTTGTGCCTGGCCGTCAACTGGATCGAATCCAGCACCCGCAGCACCTCGTCGAAATTGCGCCCGGTGCTCATCGGGTAGGTCAGCATCAGCTTGATCTTCTTGTCCGGACCGATCACGAACACCGAGCGTACCGTGGCGTTGTCGGCGGCGGTGCGGCCTTCCGAGGTGTCACCACTGTCGGCCGGCAGCATGTCGTAGAGCTTGGCCACCTTGAGTTCGGGGTCGCCGATCATCGGATAGTTGGGCGCATGACCGGTGACCTCGGCGATGTCCTGCGACCAGCGCTTGTGGTTGTCGACCGGATCGACGCTGAGGCCGATGATTTTGCAGTTGCGCTGGTCGAATTCGGTCTTGAGCCCGGCCATATAGCCCAGCTCGGTGGTGCAGACCGGGGTGAAGTCCTTGGGATGGGAGAACAGGACCGCCCAACCGTCGCCGATCCAGTCGTGGAAGTCGATCGTGCCTTCGGTGGTTTCGGTGGTGAAGTTCGGGGCGGTGTCGTTGATGCGTAGTGACATGGCAAGTCTCCAACTTGTGTGGGGGATGGCAGTTTCCTGCCAAGCGATCGGGACGTCAAGCGGTCCATCAGCGCGCCAGGGCTCTCACCAGCGCCATGGTGTCTTCCAGTCGCCCCGCCATCAGGGCGATCATCATGCGGTGCAGCACCGGGATCAGTTCCGGGGTCTCGTGTTCCATGCGTTGCAGCGATTCCCGGTCCAGGCTGTGGATGACGGCATCCGTCTCGGCCACCACCGTGACGGCCCGCGGCTGACCACTATGGAGGCTCATTTCCCCGACCACGCTGCCCGGGCCCAGGGTGCGCACCCGGATGGCGTTGCCCTCGGCCGTCTCGGTCAGCATGGTCACCCGACCGGATTTCAGGAACAGCATGGAATCGGCCGGCTCGCCCTGGCGGAACAGGGTCTGGCCGGCCGCGAAGCTCAGAGGGACGAGATAGTTGCGAAACCTTCGCATCGTCTCCTCGTCGTCGATGTGCAGTCTGAACTGAGCGGTCAGGCCACTCTCGTGATCCGGTTCATGGCAGTTGTTGGCCCGCAGCAAATCGTCCTCGCACCACTCCATGGCCTGATCCAGGGTGATGAACCGCCGCACGCTGTGGTCCGGGTCCAGGTCCGAAAGCGTGCGGGCTACCACGGGAGACAAGGCGGCGACGACGAACCGACCCTGGCGTTGCTTCACCAGTTGCGTCAGGCGCTTCAGACTGAGTTGCGCCGAGGAATCCAGGCCGGTGACCAGCTGGCAATCCAGAATCGTATAGCGTGGCGCGGTGCCTCCCGGACCGTGGGTTCGATCCAGCCAGTAATCCAGCAACTGCTGGCCGGTGCCGAAGAAGATGAAGCCCTGCAATTGCAGGATAACGATGTCGTCACCCTGCTCGCTCAGTATCTGCCTGGCCCGGGGCGAGCGCTGCACCCGGCTGTGATAGGTCGTGCCGGAGAGTTCGCCCTTGATCACGCTGATGCGGATGTGGCGTTCGACGAACAGGATCAGGGCCACCACCATGCCGACCGCCACGCCTTCCAGGAAACCGAAGGCGATGCTGGCCGCCAGAATCAGCAGAATGGTCAGATAATCGCTCAGGGGTAGACTGCGCCGTGTCTGCCACAGCCAGCTGTAAAGGAAATCGAGTCCCAGAAAGACCAGCAAGCCGCCTAGCAGCAGCTTGGGAAACAGCGTCACCATCCACCCGCCCATTAGCAGTGGCAGGGCCACTACCAGGGCCGCGCAGATGCCGGTCAGCCGGGTCGTGCCGCCGAGTCTGTGGCTCAGTACCGACATGCCCAGCAGATGGTAGCCGGGTGGAGCACCGCCGATCCCGCCCAACAGATGGGCCGCACCGGTGGTGCGCAACTCCCGGTCCACGTCCACGGTGCGGTTGGTGGCCAGTTCGATACCGCTGACGTTGAGCAGCAGGCTGAGCACGCAGAGGATGGTCAGAACCAGAAAGCCCGGTAGTTGTTCCCATAGCAGAGACCACTGCACGGCCGACCAGTCGGCCGGCGACATCAGATAAGCCAGTTCTCCCTCCGGGGCGTGCAGCAGCCAGCTGCGGGCGGTGGCCTCGGCGATGGATATTCCATTGACCCACAAGAAAAGGAAAAAGCTCAGCGCGATGGCGATCAGCAGCCCGGGCAGCACCAGGAAATGACGGCAGCGTAGACTGGCCACGAACAGCAGCACGCCGGCGCCCAGGCCCGGCAGCCAGTGGCCCGGGGATTCGCCGGCGAACCAGGTCTGGAGGTCATGGCCTTGGGCCGACAGCCCGGAACTGACCTCGAGCCCGCCGACCACCAGGATCCAGCCGGTGGCGGCCAGGAA
>CAYMHN010000176.1:0-7366 GCA_964390235.1 uncultured Candidatus Competibacteraceae bacterium | reverse complement strand
GGTGAAGGCGGTTACCGGATGCTGGTCGCCGAGGCCGGTCACGTCTCGCAGAACCTGGTACTCGCCGCGACCGCGCTCGGTCTGAGCGCTCGGCCCTTTGGTGGAGTTTTCGACGAACTGCTGAACCAGGACCTCGGCCTGGACCAGACGCAGGAGCAATTCCTGCTGGCGATTCTGGTCGGGCATGCCGGAGATACCGGCATGCGCTAGCAGACCAGCGCCTATCCAGGCGGGTAGCTACCCGCCCCCATCGTGCAAGTGGGCGTTGAACGCCACGCAGATCCGGGGACGCTCGCCGTGATACATGCGCACGCTGTGCTGCAAGTAACTCGGGAACAGGATCAGCATGCCCGCCTCCGGCCGCAGGACGCGCGCCGAGGGCAGCACGCCGGGGAAAAAGGTCATCACCGAGGCCGTGATCGGGTGGACGAACTCCAGGAGGGCATCCGGTGTGTCCGTCGCCTCGTCGCCCGGGTCCACGTAGTACACGCCCGACCAGGTCGCCATCGGATGCACATGGGTACTGTTGTAGTGCCCCTTGCGGTTCACCGCCGCCCAGCCATGCAGCTGAAACTCGAACCTGGCGTTCGGTGCGACATGCCGCGCCGTCGCGATATTGACGGCGGCGGCGGCGTGGCGCTCCAGGGTCGAGACCACCGCCCCGCCCCAGCCGAAAAAATCGGGCGCGGATTGCCAGCCGCCCTGATTGCTCTTGGCAACCGAGGGCCTGGTGCGCTCCCGCTCGAGAATCAATTCGCGCAGCTCGGCGTTGAACGCCTCGCCTTGCTTGAGCACATACCAGAACAAAGGGGTGGCAAACAGATTATCCACCTGGCCGTGCCTGGCCATGTCGATCAGCGAATCCTGCACCGACAGGGTCATTTCTTGCGATCCTTAGCCAGTCCCAACCGCCGCAGCAGGCCCCGGATCAAGCCGGCCGGTTCCGTCGCGGGCGTGGACTCCGCCGCCGCATGCCCGGCTGCTTCCCGCGCCCGGCGCTCCGCCACCAGCGCATCGAGTTCCTCGGTGCTCAGGTAATCCCAGTCCCAATGGCTGGTGTGCCGGGTCTTGACCTTATCTTCATGGATCTTGAATTTTTTCCTGCCGGTCGGTCGAGTCATGCCTGCCGCTCCCACGACTCGGTACCAGCGGTCCGCGGTCGCGGGATGGGTGCGCAGTATGGCCGGGTCCGGTTCCCGCCGGCCACCAGCATCCCGACGCTCAGCGCCACCAGCAAGCCCTCGGGGCCGGCGATGATCCAGCCCAGCAAGCCGAGCAGACCGACCATGGCCGCGATCAGCAGGACCGATTGCAGGGTGTTGACCAGCCGGTGCTGGCGAGCGAGTTCGGGGTTCATGATGATCTCTACTGACACCGAACCCGGCTGGACGTTCGACCAGGCAGAGATCAGTAGGGCTCCGGTTCCGAGTCCGGATAGACCTCGATCACTTCGGGGTCCGTTTCCAGGGCTTCTGGAAGATCGTCCGGGCCACTGGCCCGGATCACCGACTCGGCGTCGCCCAGCGGCACGGGGTCGGGATCACAGGTGACCCCGTGCGCGCGCAGCCGCTGCTTGAGTCGATCCAGGTCGACGTTCTTGCGGACGGTAATCAACCAGCGCATGATTGCTCCCCGAGTCTACTTGCGGCGCTTGCGCTGGTCACCGCAAATCCGGTCCAGCACATCGCGGTAGAGCTTGTTGTAGGCCGCGGCCGCATTGATCACGCCATGGCCGGTATCGGCGTCCCAGCCGGGTATGCCGATATCGTAGGCGGAGCCGATCAAGGCGTTCTTGAGTTGCTGCGGGTCGAGGTCGGGAAAAGCGCTGAGCAGCAGCGCCGCCACCCCGGCCGCGACCGGGGTAGCCGCCGAAGTGCCGTTGTCGAAGGGCTGTGCCGGCCCGCCCGGGCGGTCGGGGCCGAAGTTGCCGAAGAAATGCGAATAGGCGGCGATGTCGGGCTTTTCGACAAAGAAACCGCCCGGCCCCTGGGAGGAATAGCCGATCCGGTCATGCCGGCTGTTGACGGCCGCCACCGTGATGACCTCCTCCATGCTGTTCGAGGCATGGATGGAGATGCCCGGACCGATGCCGCTGGGATGGCAGTTACCCGACGGGCAATCGGCGCCGCAATTGCCGGCGGCGAACAGGGCCGCCGCCCCGGAGGCGATCACCTCGCGGACCTTGCGGTGCAACGGGTGATTGCTGTCCCAGACCTCGTGGCGGGGGAACTGGTCCTGCGGCGGACGGCCGACGAAACCGTAGCTGTTGTTGGTCAGCTGCGGGGTGCCGTCGATGCGCCGCTGATCCAGCACCGCCTGGAACATGGTCAGCGCGCCGCCGGAATTGGCCACGCCCAGAAACGGATAGTCATAAAGCTTGGCGGCCGGCGCGGCCACCAGCACATCGGCCGCGCACATCGAACCGTGACTGGTAACCGGCGCCGCTCCCGGCAGTCGCGCGGCGCCGGGCCGGGCGAAGCCCCCGACCACCGGATACACGCTGCCGTTCACCCCCTCGTCGATAATGCCGACCACGATATTCTGGCCGCGGAAACCCTGATTCCAGAGGGTTGCCACCCCGAGCAATTCGCGGATCTCGGCAACCGTCACCCCGGGTCGAAACGGCCGGCAATCGACATGGGCCGCCGAGTCGGCCAGGTCGAACAGATGATCGGGTTCGGTCTCCGTGTATACCAGCTGCGCGCAGCGACACTCGCTGAACAGGGTCAGCGGCGAATTCGGCCAGACCGTGAGCTTGCGGCTGGAGGCCTCCAGTTCGGCCAGTTTCGACCGCTCCATCTGGCAGGCCACCACCACCGAGGTCGCCTCGGCGTCGTCATTGGTCGAGCGGGTGCCGAAAGCGGTCAGGCCCAGGGTTTCATAGTCCTTGGGCTTGTTGCCGAACATCGGCACCAGATCGCCGGTGACTTCCAGGCCGAAGCCGGCCAAGTCCGCGATCAGTTTCTCCGACTCCCGCTCCGATTCCGCTTCCGAGCGCATCGCCAGCTCGAACAGGGCGAAGGCCTCGGGCCGGGACTGCTGGATTTCAACCAGTACATCGATCTTGGCCATGGTGCATCACTCCTTTGTCGATAGCCAACACCTTATTTCTAGTACATGTCCAAGGAAAATTCACCACCTTGCGAGAAATTTTTCAAGTCCCCCGGCACTAAGCGAGTTCATCCCTCCATATTCCCTGCCACGGTCTCGATCTGCCGGGTGATCGCGGCCCGCAAGCTGGCGGGCAGCAGATCCCCGGCATCCAGCTTGACCCAGATCCGCACCGCCTGTTCGACGGTTTCGCGCGCGAGCATCCAGACAGGACTGACCGGCAGGCCTGCCGTGTCGGCGAAGCGCCGCACTTGCTCGGCCGAGATTCTGTCGAGCCTCCGGCTGCCACCGAAGCCCAAGGCCAGCCGATCGACGGGCAGGTAAGGGATGGTGGAGACGAAATCATAGACTGGCGAGAGCACTGGCGTGCGGCCATCCGGATAGCACAGCGACCAGTTCTTGAGATGCATGTCGGCATTGCCGATCAGCACCGAGAACACCAGGCGGCGGACGAACTCGAAAGCATCGTCGGGTCCCGCCTCGGCCCATAGCACGGCGGCGATATTGGCGTAGCTACGTCGCTGGTACTTGCGGTCCGGAAACAATCCGAAAACCTGGGCGAAATCCTCCATATGAATTTTGCTGCCATCGGGCGCGCGGTCGAAACGCCGCACTGCAAGCGCCTTGCCCTCGATGGACCCGATATCCCGCGGCAAGCCAAGGATTTCGCCGACCGGAACCAGTCGGATCTCCGGTACCGGCATGCCCATGGTTCGCGCAAATGCGAGCATGACAAACTCGTTCTCGGGCACGGCCGGGAACCGGCTGGATGGCAGTTTCACGATCCAGGTACCGCCCAGACCGTTGGCGGGAATCGTCAGACCACCCGTCGCTGCCAAGATCGCGGAGAATTTCAGCTGCACGCCGGCCAGCGAGAAGCGCAGCACGGAGGTCCCGTGGCTTGCGGAATCGACGCGCCGTTCACGACTCTGCCGATCGACCGACTCATCCCTGGTCAGCGGTTTCACGGTGACGGCACCCGGTAGATCCTCGCCCAGCGCGCTTAGCAGAAAAAACTCGCGTTCCGGCTTTACCCCGGCGCGTTCCGCCAGATAGCCGCGCAAATGGCCTTCCGGCAACAGGTTGGAGAAGAACGGCGGCACGCGCACGGTGACCGGACGCAGCGAGGTGATCAGCGTCCCCGAACGCGCCTTGAAGGACAGACTGAGTGTTGCCCGGTCAGGATCATCGACATAATCCTGCTCGAACGCGAACAAGTGACGCTCCCCGGCAAAGCGGTTGATGACACCGATCCGTCGGCCGTGCAGATACACGGCCAGAGCGCTGCTGTCACCCCACTCAGCGTTCATCGGGACGCTCCTCGTCTTCCGGGTCCTGTTCATCGTCATCGATCGCGTACAGCGGGCGGTCCTGATCATCGCCATCGAGTCGATCGACCCGGTGCTGATCACGAATCAGCCCCTGCACGACCGGCACCAGCGCGCGCGGAACCAGCACCAGATCCCGGTCCAGAATCCGCACCAGATCCAGCAGAGTATCGAAGCGCGGCACGATTTTCCCGGTCTCGATTCCGGAAATGTGCATCTGCGGCAAGCCCACGCGCCGGCCCAACTCCGCCTGACTCCAGCCCCGCCGGCGCCGCGCCTGCTTCAGCTCATGGCGCAGCGATTCGGGCAAACCAGCCAGGCGGATCGATTTCATCAGAAAATAGCCGGATTGACGATATGTTTATTTATATTAAATGTTCGATTAATATAATTCCACATATCAATAGTTCGGCATTCTTGAAACCGCAGAGCAAATCCACGCCCCCATTTTATCGACAGGATCCATACCCCATGAGCACACGCAAGGCCCATGAGTGCCAGTTCCGCACGGATGACGGCACCGAACTGTTCTATCGCCACTGGCCGGCCGCCCGGGGAGACGCCGACCGGGCCATCGTGCTGTTCCACCGTGGTCATGAGCATTCCGGCCGCTTGCAGCATCTGGTCGACGAACTCGATCTGCCCGGCTTCGCCATGTTCGCCTGGGACGCCCGCGGCCACGGACGCTCGCCGGGTCCGCGCGGCTACAGTCCGAGTCTGGGCACTTCGGTCAAGGATGTCGATCGTTTCGTCGAGCACCTGGCGCGCGACTACGGTATCCCGACGGAAAACTTCGCCGTGGTGGCGCAAAGCGTCGGCGCGGTGCTGGCCGCCACCTGGGTGCACGACTACGCACCACCCATCCGCTGTCTGGTGCTGGCCTCTCCCGCGTTCAAGGTGAAGCTCTACGTGCCACTGGCGCGCCCCGGCCTCAAGCTGATGCGGGCCGTGCGCGGTCATTTCTACGTCAACTCCTATGTCAAGGCGCGGTTCCTCACCCACGACCCGGAGCGCATCGCCTCCTATGAGCAGGACCCGCTGATCGCCCGCCCGATCTCGGTCGATATGCTGCTGGCCTTGTATGAGACCGCCGAGCGCATCGTGGCCGATGCACCGGCCATCCGGGTACCGACCCAACTGCTGATCTCCGGGGCCGACTGGGTGGTGCATCAGGAGCCGCAGCACGCGTTCTTCGACCGGCTGGGCAGCGGCGTCAAGGAGAAACACGTGCTGGATGGCTTCTTTCACGACACCCTGGGCGAACGGGACCGGGGGCAGGCGATCGGCAAGGCCCGCGAGTTCATCCTGCGCCAGTTCGAACAGCCCGCTGCCACCCCGTCGCTGCTGGCGGCCGACCGGCACGGCCCGCTGCGCGACGAGTTCGATCATCTGGCTACGCCGCTGCCGCCCTACTCGCCCAGACAGCTGTATTTCTCCCTGACCCGGACTCTGCTGCGCGTCGGCGCCCGGCTCTCGGATGGCCTGCGCCTGGGCGAGCAGACCGGCTATGACTCGGGCAGCACCCTGGATTACGTGTATCGCAACCGCGCCAATGGCAGCACCCCGATCGGCCGCCTGATCGACCGCGCCTATCTGGACTCGATCGGCTGGAAAGGCATCCGCATCCGCAAGCTGCACCTCGAACAGCTGATCGCGCAAGCGGTGCGGCAACTGCGGGACGCCGGGCGGACGGTGCGCATCGTCGATATCGCCGCCGGCCACGGTCGCTATGTCCTGGACGCGCTGGCGGAGACGGCGGCGGACGGCATTCTGCTGCGCGATTACAGCGAACTCAATGTCGAGCAGGGCCGGGCGCTGATCGCCGAGCGCGGGCTGGAGAGTAGCGCGAGTTTCGTCCAGGGCGATGCCTTCGACCGCGCCTCGCTGGCGGCCATGAACCCGCGACCCACCCTGGGCATCGTCTCGGGCCTGTACGAGCTGTTCCCCGACAACGAGCCGATCCGCCAATCCCTGGCCGGTCTGGCCGAAGCCCTGGAACCCGGCGGCTACCTGGTGTACACCAACCAGCCCTGGCATCCGCAGCTGGAGCTGATCGCCCGCGCCCTGACCAGTCATCGCGGCCATCAACCCTGGGTGATGCGCCGCCGCAGCCAAGCCGAAATGGATCAGCTGGTGGCCGAGGCGGGTTTCGAGAAGCTGGATCAGCTGATCGATGACTGGGGCATTTTCTCGGTGTCGCTGGCGCGCCGGAACCCCCATCCATGACGGCCATCGTCGTCAACGGGACCGCCGGTGACGGCCGCCCATGGGCGCGCGCCGCCATCTGGCTGGCGTTGCTGGGGCCGTTCTTTTTCCTCAGCTACGGCATCGCCAACTGGATGGCGGCGCGCAGCGGCACGGTCACCAGCATCGTGTTCGGCTGGGAACGCCACATTCCGCTGTTGCCCTGGACCATCGTGCCGTACTGGTCCATCGATCTGCTCTATGCCGTCTCGCTGTTTCTCTGTACCAGCCGCCGCGAACTCGACACCCACGCCAAGCGCCTGCTGGCGGCGCAGCTGATTTCGGTCAGCGGCTTTCTGCTGTTCCCGCTGCGCTTCAGCTTCGAACGGCCGGCCATCGAGGGTCTGTTCGGCACCATGTTCGACATCCTGATGGCCTTCGACCAACCCTATAATCAGGCGCCGTCCCTGCACATCGCCCTGCTGGTGATCCTCTGGGTGCGCTATGCGGCGCATGCCGGACGCCTCGCCAGGCTGTTGCTGCACGGCTGGTTCGCCCTGATCGGTCTATCGGTGCTCACCACCTGGCAGCATCATTTCATCGATCTGCCGACCGGTTTCGCGGTCGGCGCGCTGTGCCTGGCGCTGTTTCCCGATACCGAGCTGCGCCAGCGGCACCCCAAGCGCCGGACGCTCGCCGTCCGCTACCTGACCGGCGGCTTGCTGATCGGCGCGACCGCGACC
>CAYMHN010000175.1:0-7421 GCA_964390235.1 uncultured Candidatus Competibacteraceae bacterium | reverse complement strand
AGTCGGAGTTCCAGTACAGCAGATCGAACGGGAACGGCTCCTTGCCCAGCAGATAATTGTTGACGAAGAACGACCAGATCAGGTCATTGGCGCGTAACATATTGAAGGTGGTGGCCATCTCGGCACCGTCCAGAAAGCCGCGGCTGCGCATCCGTTGTTCCAGCGCCGCCAGTTCCTCCTCGTCGATGAACACCTCCAGCTCGCCGGGCTGCTCGAAATCCAGCATGGTGGCCAGTAATGTGCAGGATGCGATGCGCTGATCGGCACGACTGGTCAGGTAGCTGGCGGTACAAGCCAGCAGCGTGCCGCCCAGGCAGTAGCCCACGGCATTGACGGTGGACTCGCCGGTGGCCTGCTCGACGGCGTCCAGCGCGGCCAGCGGACCCTCCCGCAGGTAGTCCTCGAAGCACTTGTCGGCCAGACGGGCATCCGGATTGACCCAGGAGATCACGAATACGGTAAAGCCCTGGTCCACCCACCACTTGATGAAGGAATTGCGCTCGCGCAGATCGAGGATATAGTACTTGTTGATCCAGGGTGGCACGATCAGCAAGGGACGCCGGTACACGGTGTCCGTGCTCGGAGCGTACTGGATCAGTTGCATCAGCTCGTTCTGATGAATGACCTGACCGGGTGTCGTGGCTACATCGCGGCCGAGTTCGAAGGCCTCCGGATCGGTCTGGCGGATGCTGAGCCGCCCTTTGCCATGTTCCAGATCGCGCAGCAGATGGTTGAGTCCGCGCAGCAGGTTCTCGCCGCCGGAATCCAGGGTGATGCGCAACACCTCGGGATTGGTCAGCACGAAGTTGCTCGGCGACAGGGCATCGATGAACTGCTGGGTATAGAAATCGAGTTTGCGCCGGGACTTGTCATCCAGTCCTTCCAGACTGCCGACCGTGGTTTGCAGCCAGCGGGCCGTCAGCAGATAGGACTGCTTGATGAAATCGAACAGAAAATTGTCCTGCCAGTCGTCATGCTGGAAGCGGCGATCGCTGGGCGATGGGAATATGACCGGCTCGACCGGCTGCCCCAGCCAGCCGGCGGTGCTGCGCTGCCACAGATCGAGATGGCTTTGCCACAGGTCGATCTGGACTTCGAGCAGCCGGGTCGGATTGTTCATCAACCGTTCGGTCATGGCCATGAAGGCCTGGTTGATGCGGTTCAGATCGGCTCCACCGATATGGCCGTTGGCAACCTGATGGTTCAGGAAATCGTTCACCAGCCGCTGGCTGCGCTCGGCAATTTCCGCCAGCATGCGGCCGATCTCGGCCGGATCGGGCAATTGGCCGCCGCTTTGGGTGCCCATGGTCAACCTCATCCGTCGACTTTGGTGGTATGCGTCAATCGCTCCGGGATTGGCGCCGCTTATCAATCAATTATGCGCCCGCCGACCGAAAGCCGGCAAATCAAAGCGGTGACTCGAACTCAGCCGTCCAGACTCTTGGCCGCGATTTCGTAGACATCGGGCGATAGCGGCTGGGTCGCCAGAATGCGCTTGAGCTGATCACGCATCAGGTTCTGACGGTTGCGATCATACTTGCGCCAGCGGGTGAACGCGCCCAGCAAGCGCGCGGCCACTTGCGGATTGAGTGCATCCAGGGCCACGATCCGGTCAGCCACAAACGCATAGCCACTGCCGTCAGCGGCATGAAAACCGGTCGGATTCTGGCTGAAAGCGCCGATCAGGGCACGCACTTTGTTGGGATTGGTCAGCTTGAAGGCGGGATGGGCCAGCAGGGTTTCCACCCGCCGCAAGGTACCGGCACCGGGAGCCAGCGCCTGTAACGTGAACCACTTGTCGACCACCAGCGGTTCGTGCGACCAGCGCTGGTAGAAGTCGGCCAGAACCTGGTCGTGTTGCGCCACCGCGCTGTGCACCAGTGCCTGCAAGGCCGCCAGTTGATCGGTCATATTGTCGGCTTGTCGGTACTGATTCAGTGCCAGCTGGCAAGCGGCCGGCTCGGCCGCTGTCAGCAGGTAATCCAGACAGCGGTTCTTCAGGCTGCGGCGACCGATGGCCTCGCCACTTAGCTGATAGGGACCGGCGGCGTGAAGCGCCTCATAGGTGGCCAGCAAGGGTTGCCGCAGCGCCTCGGCCAGTTCGCGGCGCAGTTGTTCGCGTGCCGCATGGATGCCATCGACGTCCACCACCTCCATCAGCTCGGCCAGATAGCCTTCTCCCGGCAGGGCGAGCACCTGGGCCCGCAGTGCCGGATCGGCATCGGCATCGGTCAGGGCTTGCCCGAAGGCCGCCGTCAACTCGGGGGATACCGAAGCCGAGCGACCCTTGCCGCGGGCGGCGATCAGTCCGAGTATGCAGTTGCTGGCCAGTTGCTGGGCGGCTTCCCAGCGGTTGAAATCATCACTGTCATGAGCCAGCAGAAAGCGCAGATCGGCTTCCGTATAGTCATAACGCAGCTTGACCGGTGCCGAGAAACCGCGCAGCAGGGAGGGTACCGGCTTTTCCGGCACCTCGACGAACTCGAACTGCTGTTCGGTGTCACTCACGGCCAGTACCCGGGTCGGGCCCTCGACCGGGGTGTTCTCGCCGACCAGTCGCAGCGGCAGGTCGCGGCCGTCGCGACCCAGCAGACCCAGCGCCAGCGGGATATGAAACGGCTGCTTGCGATCCTGACCCGGGGTGGCCAGGGTGTGCTGGCGCACTTTCAGGGTATAGCGTTGCGTGATCGGATCATAGGCGTCACTGATCGTCAGCTCGGGCGTGCCGGCTTGCCAGTACCAGCGCTTGAACTGCTCCAGGTCGGCGGCATTGGCATCCGCCATGGCAGCGACGAAATCATCGCAGGTGACGGCCTGGCCGTCATGGCGTTCGAAGTAGAGATCCATGCCGCGCCGGAAACCCGCCTCGCTTAGTAGCTGATGCAGCATGCGGATGACTTCGGCTCCCTTGTTGTAGATCGTGACGGTGTAGAAGTTGTTGATCTCGATGTAGGAGTCCGGCCGTACCGGATGCGCCATCGGGCCGGCGTCCTGGGGAAACTGCACCGCCCGCAGCAACCTTACGTCCTCGATCCGCTTGACCCCGCGAGAGCCCTGGTCGGCGGAGAATTCCTGGTCGCGGAATACCGTCAACCCTTCCTTGAGACTGAGCTGGAACCAGTCGCGACAGGTCACCCGGTTGCCGGTCCAGTTGTGAAAATACTCATGCGCGATGACGCTTTCGATCTGCTGATAATCGCCGTCCGTGGCCGTGTCGGGTTTGGCCAGCACAAACTTGGTGTTGAAGATATTGAGGCTTTTGTTCTCCATCGCCCCCATATTGAAATCACCGACCGCGACGATATTGTAGATGTCCAGATCGTATTCAAGGCCGAAGCGCCGCTCGTCCCAGGCCATGGAGGTCTTGAGCGCCGCCATGGCATGCTGGCACTGATCGACATGGTGGGGTTCGGTATGGATACGCAGCAGCACCTCGCGGCCGGAACCCGTGATATAGCGGTCTTCCAGGCAGGCCAGATCGCCGGCGACCAGGGCGAACAGATAGCTGGGCTTGGGGAAGGGGTCATGCCAGGTCGCCCAGTGCCGGTCATCGGCAAGCGTGCCGGTTTCCTGAAGATTGCCGTTCGACAGCAGTACCGGATAGCGGGCGCGGTCGGCGACCAGCGTGACCGTGTAGACCGCCATCACATCCGGTCGGTCGAGATAGTAGGTGATCCTGCGGAACCCCTCGGCTTCGCACTGGGTGCAGAAATTGCCGCTGGACCGATACAGACCCTCCAGGGCGGTGTTGTCCTGTGGCCGGATACGGGTCACGATGTCCAGACCGAAGCGCTCGGGGACTTCGGCAATACTGAGCTGGCGCTCGTTACACTGATACTCGGCGCCGTCCAGAGCCTGCCCGTCCAGCCGCAGTTCACGCAGTTCCAAGCCCTGGCCATGCAGCACCAGCGGCTGACCGCCAGGCTGGTCCGGGTTGCGCCGCACAGCCAGCGTGGCATGGACATCGGTATGGTCCTCGCCCAGCTCGAAGCGCAGCTCGACTCGGTCGATCCAGTAGGGCGGTGGGGTGTAATCCCGCAAGTAAATCGCTTGTGGTTGGCTCATGGATAGGGTCACGATGGATGATTGAATTGCCGTTTCCAGAGTTCAGTGTACGCGATCAGTTCCGGAAAGAATTCGCTGAAATCGTCAATCAGTCCCGCGTAGTGCGTTTCCAGCTCGATTCGGGCGGCGCTTAGATTGCTCGGTCGCTTGAGGCGTCGTTCGAGTCCGTACAGCGCCCGTGTGATGCCGTCGATGTCCCGATAGGCGCACAGCAGGTCGGTGGCCAGCAGATAGCGCATGCTGTGTTGCATGCGCGGGGGCAGGCGGGGCAGGGCCTGCTCGATCAGGCCGTGGATGTCGGCGCAATAGCTCTCCAGCGACTTAGGATGATAGCGTTCCCAGTGCAGCGCCAGCAGATGGTCGTAGAACAGGTCGATGAGGATGCCGCCATAACGCCGGAAGGACGGGCTCAGCCGGCGCTTGCTACGCAGGAACAATGGATGTGCGTCGGTGTAGCTGTCGATTTTCCGGTGCAGCAGTATGCCCAGACGTACCCGGTCCGGTAACTCGTCCGGCACCGGTCCCTTGACGAAGTCGCCCATCAGATTGCCGATCCGGGCCTGCGGATCGGCGCCCGCCAGATACAGATGCGCCAGATAGTTCATGCCACCATGATGGCGCAATCCGGCGAGCCCGGCCACCGTCGGGTGACGGTGGCCGATAATCGGGACTCAGAACTCGAAACGCAATCCGGCGTTGATCCGGTACTGACTGAGATCGCTGTAGCCCAGGAGACGTTCGTAGTTGATGAACCCCGCGGTACCATTGGTGAACTGCGCCGAAGCCCCGATGCCGAGATTGAAATAGTTCTGGTCCCGGGAATCGACCGGCAGTTCGAAAGTCACCCTGCCGACAGTCGGGTCGTCGTTCACGAATCGGCCGGTGACCGCCGAGTCGTTCTTCTCGAAATCATGCACGTATTCCAGACTGGCGTAGGGTAGCAGCACCCCCCAGGGCTGGCTGACCGCATAACTGACCTGCCCGCCCAGGCCGAGTGCGAACGAGCGGTAGGTCTGCTCGTCGATCTCGACGTTCAGTCCCGAACCCGCTTCGCCGGGGTTGGAGGCGCGGTCCTCGCTGTAGGCGTCGATGGTGGCCCGGATGTATTGCAGCCGGGCCGTGGGCACCACCAGCAGTTCGGCGAACCGCAACTCGTAACCGGCGCCCACGTTCACACCGAACTGATCGCCGTCGAAGCTGGAGAAGAAGCCCTGATTCACGGCGGCGTCCGGCAGGGTGTAGCGCACCCGCCGTTCCTGGTCGTAGTCGCTGCGCCCGTAACTGAGGCTGCCGTCAATGAAGAAGTTGTCGGTCTGATAATAGCTGCCGTAGAAGGTGACCGAGTAGCTGTCGGCATCCAGCGTGCCGCGGTCATCGTTGACATCGGCGTCGGTCGATGAATAGCCGAGCGCGCCGCCCAGGATCAGATTGTCGTTCACCCGGTAATCGACCCCGATGGTCAGGCCGTAGACATCGTAGTCGAAGCCCGCCGAATTGGCCGTCCGGTCCCGGTCACCGGAAGCCAGGGTGCCGCTGACGAACACGCCGAGCCGGCTGAAACCGCTGTCGTCGGCGCTGGCCGCGCCGCCGCTCAGGGCTTCCACCAGGCTTTGCATCTGACGTCCCGAGATGCGGGTACCGTCGAGGTCGATGTTGAGACCGGCGGTGCTGAATCCGCCCGCTCCGGTGCGCAGCGCGGTCAGCCGGCCGGCGATATTGATCGCTTGCAGGCCGATGCTGGCCAAGGCGTCGTTCTTCAAGGCGTTGACGGCGTCGGGGGTGATCGCATTGACGGCCGCCGTGGCCTGCGCGGAATCACCGCTCAGCGCGGCGTCGATCATCGCATCGCAGTCGGCTTGCAGGGTACCGCTCAAGGTGCGGTTCGGGTCCGGGCAGATCCGGTCTATGGTCTGGGCGATCGCTGCTTGCGGGGTGCCGGGCTGGGTCAGCGGGGTGAGGGCATTGGCGTTGACCTCGCCGCCGACCTCGATGACGACGCTGTCCGTGGTCTCCTGACCATTGGTAATGACCCTGAGCGTTACCGTATAGGGTCCCGGTACGATGAAGCGAGGACTGAACGTCGCTTGATTGGTGGGGCCAGGTATGACCCCGTCTCCAGGCGAAATGCTCCACGCGAAGGAAGGTGTAACGCCGGCCGGCAGGCCGCTGATATCGGCGCTGAAGCTGCTGCTCTGGCCGGTAATGGGCGGCTCGGCCGGTGGTCGGATGCTGACCCGGATCGGTGAGACCTCCCGTACCACGATATCGATCGAATTGCTGGTGACCGGTGCCCGCCCCGGTAGGGCGGCCTGGAGCGTTACCCTGAAGTTGCCGGGGCTATCGAACCGAGGGCTGAAGGTGGGCTGGTTGCCACTGGCCGGTGTGACGCCCGTCTCGGGTGACACGAGCCAGCTGAGGCTGGCATCGGCCGCGGCCGGAGTGATCGTGCTGGTGAAGTTGACCGTCTCGCCGGTATCGATGCTGGTGCGGTTGGCGCTGATGGTGACTTGCAACGTTGGAGCCGTATCGTCTGCTTCGACCATGACGGTCACGCGATCGAAAGCACATGGCGCGCCGCGTGCGTCGGTTGCGTTGAGATCGAAGACATAGGTGCCGGGTTCGCTGAAACCGACCTCACCCAGGGTGGGGTTGGTAAGCCGGGTGGCATCGAAATCGACCCCGCGCTTCGGCGAGATCGACCACCCCACAGCGACCGCATCGCTGTCCGGATCGGTGACCACCCCGGCGAAGTTCAGCCGATCGCCGACCGTGATGCGCTGATCGCCGGCGGGCGAGACGATGGTGCAGATCGGTGGGTTGTTCGGCGCCGCGACGACGGTGATCCGGCGGGAGGCCGGCGGGCAGTCCTGGCCGCTGCTGTCGGTGCCGCGCAGCGTGGCGGTGAATTCGCCGGTTTCCGGATAGGTCACGCTCACCGACTCGGCATTGCTGCTGCCCGGATTGCCACCGGGGAAGGTCCACTGCGGGGTGAGCAGGCCGTCCTCGGCATCGTTGACGCTGCCGCTGAACGCCACCGACTGCCCGGCGCTGATGGTGACATCGCCGGCCGGGCTGCTGATGGTGCAGCTCGGCGGTAGATCCTCGTCGTCGTCGATGATCACCACGGTGGCGGAGGTCGGGCTACCCAGGGGCAGATCGATGACGGCGCTGCCATTGGCGCTGCCGATGGTATAAGAACCTCCGGTGAGGGTGAGCACCACGGTCTCGTCGCCCTCGATCAGATCGTCGTCGATGACCACCACCGGGATGGTGGCCGTGGTTTGTCCGGCGGGGATGACGATACTGCCGGGCAGGGCCTGGTAATCGACCCCGGGCGTGGCGCTGCCGCCGACCGA
>CAYMHN010000174.1:0-7437 GCA_964390235.1 uncultured Candidatus Competibacteraceae bacterium | reverse complement strand
GGGCCGGGAACTGGTCCACATCCATGCCCAGCACGATATGGACACCGTGGTCGAGCATGACGATCGGCAGACTGTGCGCAACAATCGCACCATCAAGGTGGGCGGCACCCATACCGAGACCATCGTCAAGGACACCGGCATCACGGTCAGCGAGGGCAATTACACTCACAAAGTCACCGAGGGCAGTTCGACGCGCTACGTCAAGGGCAATGTCCTCGAGGACTTCGACGCCACCCAGAAGACCTACGTCAAGAAAGGCATCCTGATCAAATCGGAAGAAGCGAACATTCAGGTCTACGCGGCGAAGCAAGTCCTCGTGGTGACCGGTGACAGCATGCTGGACATGCGCTCCGACGGCACCATCAAGCTGTCCGGAAAAAAGATCGAGATCACCGGCGACGAGGAAGTCAAGATCGGTGTCGGCAACCAGACCACCACGTACAACAAGCAGAAAATCGCCAACTCGGGAGCCGCCATCAATTCCACCGCCGTGGGCCTGCACGAAATCGCCGGCGCCCTGGTGAAGGTCAACTAGCACCATGCAGACCCTCATCGACAAGCTGGATCGATGGTTGCGCGCCTTCGTCGACCAGCGCGACGATCTCGCCCTGTTGTTGTGCTGCCGGGGTGCTGACACGGCGCTGGTGCTGAAGATCCTGGAAGGCATCGACGAAGCCAGCGCCTCGAATTTCTTCTGGGTATTCCCCGAGATCTTCGATGCGCCCGAGGCTTACGTCACGGCCATCGTCGAGCATTTCGCCGGCAAGCACGAGGTGGTGCGGCAAGGTATGCTACAAGCCGGGATGCCGCCCTGGCCGGAACTGCCGGAGGTCGTCCGGAACGAATCGGTGCCGCCGGTGCGCCGGTTACGGGAACTCATGTTCTTCAGCCGTTCGCTGGTGCCGATCCCCGGCGGCGGCCTGAGCGTGTGGGCGCTGTGTCCGCTGGACATCGGCGATTACCCGACCTACGCCGATTTCGTCACCGAACTGCTGCGGCACGACTACCCGTTTCCGTGGTGCTATCAGTTGCGCATCATCGCGCGTGATGATCCGGAACAGCCGGTGCTCGGCGAGCGTCTGGGCGCGACACCGCGCATCGACCGCCATGAACTCGACCTCGGCCCTGAGGCGATCGAACGGAGCCTGCAAGAAGAAGCCGGCAACGAACACCTGCCGCTGGAGCGCCGGATCCAGGCGATCCAGCTCCTGGCGGGCCTGGACTACGCGCATCAGCGCTATCCCCGGGCACTGGAAAAATACCATCTGATCCTGCCCTATTTCGTCAGGACGGACAACGCGTCGCTCACGGCGCTGACCCTGAACAGCATCGGCGAGTGCCACGAGCGCATCGACGATGGCGCACAGGCGGAATTCTATTTCGAGCAGTCGCTCGCCGCGGCTTCCGAGTCCGATCCGCCGCCCGCGCCCATCGCGCTGAACACGCTGCTGAACCTGGGCAACCTCGCCTTCCAGCAGCAGCGTTGGGACGAGGCCGAGGTCTATTACACAGGCGCGGAACAACTGGCGACCGCGCAGCAATCCCCGCGGACGATCGCCCAATGCCTGGAGAACCGCGGCTACTGTCAGGCCAAACAGCGTCAAGTGGCCGCCGCCCGCGACAGCTGGGAAGCCGGCGCCGCTATCGCCCGGGACTTCCAGGAACAGGACCTGCTCGCCAGTCTGCTGGGCCGACTGTGTAGCCTGTATCGTTTCACCGGCCAGAGCGAGCGGCTGCGGCAGACCGAGCGGGAACTCGCGACGCTGGACCAGCCCGTATTGCACTGAAGAGACGTTGCGATGAGCGCCAGCATGGAACCACGGAAAGACGATAGCGCCTCGTGGTGGGACACGACCAAGGCATCGGTGAAGCAGGGGATCGAGGAAACGCCCCGGCGCGTGGAACGCGCCAATCGGTTCGCCAAGGATAAAACCTTCAAGCACATGGGCGAGGTGGCCGCGAACTGGAAAGAATCGTTTGGCCAGGCCATCAAGGGACCGGACGACCAATCCGGCAAAAAGCTCAATAGCGATCAGAAAAAGGCTGCACGCCTACGCCAGGTCCAGCAGATCGCCAGCGGCGTGATGGGCCTGGTAAGCCTCGGCAAGGACATGCTGGATACCGGTTTCGCCACGGCCACGGCACCGCTCGCCGCGTTGTTTCCGGCACTGCCCGCGGCGACCCTGACCATGCCCTATGTTGGCATGCCGCACGCCCACAGCCATCCGCCGAGCGCCTGTCCGTTTCCGGTGCCGCTGCCCAGCATCGGCATGATCACCCTGGGCACTTGCGTCCGGGTAACGATCAACGGCATGCCCGCGGCCCGCGCCGGCGACATCGGCATCGCCCCGACCTGCGGCGGCTTCGCGCCGTTTTTCCAGATCACCACCGGCTCTTCCAACACCTTCATCGGCGGCAACCGCGCGGCGCGCATGGGCGACCTCTGCAAGGTCTGCACCAAGGCTGACGAACGTACGGTGAAAGCGGGCAAGGTCATGGCGGCGGTCGGCAAGGGGGCGAGCGCCGCGTCGAAGGCCCTGATGGTCGCCGGTCACGCCGTCGCCGGGCTGGGGATCGCCGCCGACATCGCCGAAGCGGCCGTGGAAGACGATGCTGCCACGGCCTCGGCCAAGGCCCTGTCCGCGAGCA
Source organism: uncultured Candidatus Competibacteraceae bacterium (assembly GCA_964390235.1). Lineage (GTDB taxonomy): Bacteria > Pseudomonadota > Gammaproteobacteria > Competibacterales > Competibacteraceae > CAYMHN01. The sequence goes on along the minus strand of CAYMHN010000174.1, from coordinate 4,788 downwards.
TGAACGCCGCCCAGCTGGCGGCCGACCTCGCGGCCATGGCGATGACCAAGACCATGGGCACCGACCCGGCCATTCCGCCGCTGGCCATGGGCGGGATCGTCATGGGTCATCCCAACGTGCTGATCGGCGGATTTCCGATGATCAATATTCCCAACCCGGTCGACATGCTGCTGAACAAGCTCAAGCGCTACAAGGCCAAAACCCCGGATGATCCCGACGCCGACGGTGTCGGCGGCGGTTCCTGCCCGATATGAGCGGACAGCCTCATGAACGATTGCAAGCATCGCTACCCCGATCCCGAACGCCTGGTGGGCGATCCGGTCGATGTGGTCACCGGCGCCGTCATCGACGTCAGCTTCGAGTTTCAGTTGCCGGGGCCGCTGCCCTTGGTCTGGCGCCGGTATTACAGCAGTGCCAAAGCCGACCGGCACTATGCCCTGGGCTGGGGCCACAGCCACGAATACGACCGCCGCCTGCGGTACGACCTGGACGGACTGCGCTATACCGGGCCGATCGGCAAAGCCGTCCGCTTTCCGCCGTTGGCCGAGGACGGCGCTGGCGCGGCGGGCGGCGGTCTGCATCTGCGGCGGGTCGCGTTGCGGCGCTTTCGGGTCGAAGACGATACCGGCCTCACGATGGAGTTCGCCTTTACCGATCCGGAACAACCCGCGCTGCTGCAAACCCTGCGCAAAGACGACGCCACCATCGAGTTCCGCTACGACCCGGCGGGAAAGCTTGCCGGTATCATCGACTCCCAAGGCCGGCAGATCGATGTCGAGAGCGATGACGCAGGCGGCGTTACCAGCTTGGTGCTGCGCGGCGTCAAGGACCGCACCCTGCTGGCGTTACGCTATGATGGGGCCGGCAATCTGATCGAGGGCATCGATCCCTACGGCCATCGGTTCAGTTTCCAGTACGATGACCGGCACCGCCTGACCGCCCGCACCGACCGCCGCGGGTACACCTTTTTCTATGACTACGACAGCGACGGCCGCTGCATCCGCTCCCGTGGCGAAGACGGGCTGCACGAGGTCAAGCTGCGCTACCTGACGTCGGAACGGGCCACCATCGTCACCAAGGCCGACGGTGGTGAATGGACTTATCTGTACGATGATGGTGGGACCGTTACCAGGATCATCGACCCCTATGGCGGGGTGCGCGCTTTCACCGTCGACGAGCAGGGCCGGGTGATCGCCGAGACCGATCCCAATGGCGATGTCACCTCATGGGTGTACGGCACGTACGGTGTGCGCTGCGGTAAACGTTCCTCGCTGGGATGGTTTTCCGACACACCCGAGGGTCCGGGCAGACCGGACCAGGCACTGCACCGCATTCCTCGCCAGCCGCTGCAATGGGAGTACGGTGACCTGGTGGCGGCCTCGGATATCGCGCTGCCCGATGCCGATGATGCGTTGTTCCAATCGATACCCTACGACATGCGCAGAACCATCCGGACCATGGATGCCGCTACAACCGGCCGCAGCCATGACGCCCTCGGTCTGCTGGTGAAAGAGACCCACCACAGTGGCGCGGCGCGCCGCTGGCGTTACGATGCCGGCCGCAACACGGTGCGTTATCATGACCGTGACGGCGGTACTTACAGCTACGAGTACGGTTCCTGGAGCCTGTGCCTGCGGGAAACCGACCCGCTCGGCCAGGCGATCGCCTATCGCTACACCAAGACCGGACTGCTGGCCTCGGTCACCGATCCGGGCGGCACCACCAGCCGCTATGAATACGACCACAAGGATCGGCTGATCCGTGTGCGCCGCCACGGCGTGACACATGTGGAATACCGCTACGACCAGGCCGACAATCTGATCGAAAAGCGCGATGCCGATGGCAATACCCTGATCCGCTTCGAGATCGGCTCCCATAATCTGAACATAGCGCGTCGCCTGGCCTCGGGCGAAACGCATCGCTACACCTACACCCGGCGCGGTCGGTACGCCGGTATCGCGACCGATCAGCACGAACTCGGCTTCGACTACGATCGTTACGGTCACCGGATCCGTGACCAGCGTGATGGCCTCGGCGTCCAGCACGAATTTGCCGGTCCCGATGCGCTGGGCGGCAGCACTGTCCTGGGCCGCTTCGCCATTCGGTATCGGCGCCCCGATGAGCATACGCTGGTGATCACCGACCCGGGCGGCCGGCAGCACGCGCTGCGCTTGCTCGGCAATGGTCTGCTGGAGCGACGCTTGTCGAACGGCACTACCGAACTTGCTCAGTATGATCCCGACGGGCGTTGTCTGAACAAGGTCGTGACCTGGTCGCGGCGACCCGACAAGTTGTGGACGCGCGTTTACACCTATTCCGGCGAAGGCGATCTGTTGCGGGTCGAGGATACCGCCGGCGACAGCGTGAGCCATGAGTACGATACCGTGCACCGTTTGCGCCGAGCCCTCTACCCGGACGGCAGTGCGGACAGCTTCGCTTACGATCAAGCCGGCAATTTGCTGTGCCAGCCCGGCTTGGACGAGGTCACGCTGCGCCCTGGCAACCGCCTGCTCAGCGCCAACGGCGATGGTTTCGAGTACGACGACCGGCAACGCATCGCGCAGCGTCATGGCGCCCATGGCACGACCCGGTTTTTCTACAACGCCTGCGACTGGCTGGTCCGTTGCGAAACGCCGGAGGGGCTGTTCACGGCGGATTACGATCCGCTGGGTCGACGTATCCGCAAAACGTTCAATGGCAAGCAGACCATGTTTTACTGGGATACCGACCGGCTGGCGGCCGAAGTGCATGCCGACGGCGGGGTGCGGATTTATCTCTACACCGACGCCTTCGCCATGACGCCATTGATGTTCCTGGACTACAGCGGACTCGATGCCGATTCGGACTCCGGGACGCCGTATTTCGTGTTCTGCAATCATCTCGGCGCTCCGATCCGGGTCGAGGATGAACAGGGCCAAGCGGTCTGGCAGGCACGCCTGGAGCCCTACGGCAGGGCACATCCGAGCCATGCGGCTCTGGACATGCCGCTGCGCTTTCCCGGTCATTATCACGATGCCGAAATCGACCTGCACTACAATCGCTTCCGCCATTACAGCCCGGAATTGGGCCGCTATCTGCAGCCCGACCCGCTGGACCTGAAGGGCGGCATCAACCTCTACGCCTATACCACCAACCCGCTCAGGCAGGTCGATGTGCGCGGGGATGCTGGCTCCGGAGCGGGGTCTTGCGGCGGCACCCGCACGCCGAATCCGGACGGCGAGGGTTCGACCGAGGACGGGAGTACTCCGCTGCGCAGCAGTATCAAGGAACTCGCCGATCAGCTCGATGCGGACAGCACCCGCAAACCGACGCCGAGCCGATTGCAAGACCTTGCAAGCAGTACCAAGAGGTCCATCGATCGCATGGTCGCCAGGGATGATAAAGACGGATCGTATTCGGGATGGTGCGGCAACTCGGCCATGCTCAAGCAAAAGCTGAACGACGACGGGATGGGCGGCGCCATCACCGTGAGCGGTAGCGTCAAGCATACCATCGTGGCGGGAAAAACAGAGGACGGCCGCTACTATATGTACGATCCCACGCGCGAGCAATTCACCGAAGAGGGACCTCGCAGGGGAACTTTCATGGAGAACGGCGAACAACGCCAATTTTCAACGGAAAATCCCGAGATCACCAAAGCCAGCCGCGGCGAGGACCCCAACGCCGCCTATTTGCGGGAAATGCGCGAGAATGATGGATTAGCCGTTTTCAATGACAGAAACGACTTCGAAAACGCCATGGATGACTATGGCCGGAAACTGGGTTCCACAACGATAGACGATACGGGCAATAAACAGCCGCACGAGCACCAGTGGTACGATCGCGACGGCAAAAAACAAAAGCTCGATGAGAACGAGATACAACGCGGTATCGATGAAGCCCTGGCGAAAGACAAGGCGGGTGATTTCGACGATGCGCCCACGGGACAGTTCAGGGCCATCGATGATCCCGGCGATTTTGACAACGAGCCGACACTCGTCGATGGTAAGGTTCCGGGATTTTGACGACGCCGATTGATCCGACGCTCAGCGCCGACAGAAACATTTGAAACAACTCTCCCTGCTCCGGAAATCACCCGGAAACGCCCCTCGTTCATCCTGCTGCCCTGAGAGAACCGGGCTTGACTGCTGGCGTTCGATCCGGCGCTCAGAAATTGCTCAGAAAACGCTCACGCATCGCTCAAGCATCCACGCTGGCTTGAAGGTATCGTGATTCTCAAGTCAAAACGAGGCGCATTCCAATGAATCGACAGACCGTGAAACTGGTGCAGGACAGCTGGGCGAAAGTCGTCCCCATCGGACCGCAGGCCGCCAGCCTTTTCTACCGCAACCTGTTCGAACTCGACCCGTCGCTGAGGCCGCTGTTCCGCGGCGATATGGAGGAACAGGGCAGGAAACTGGTGCGGATGATCGGCGTGGCCGTCGCCAAACTCGACGACCTGGACAATCTGATCCCCGTCTTGCAGCAGCTCGGCAGCCGGCATGCGGGCTACGGCGTCGAACCCGAGGATTTCCGGACCGTGGGCAGTGCCTTGCTCGCCACCCTGGCCCAGGGCCTGGGCGATGAGTTCACCGACCCGGTGCGGGAGGCCTGGGCCGGCGTCTACGAGGTCATGGCCGAGGTCATGATGGACGCCGCCTACAGTTACGCCTGAGCTCAGGCTCATCACCGCACGCACCTAGAGGACTGTCCATGTCATCCTTGAATGACCACCGACTGTACAAGCAAGCCAGCAGCGAAGGCGCGGCCGCGGGCAGCGCGGCGCAAGCGATCCAGCGCCACCGGGTG
>CAYMHN010000173.1:0-7507 GCA_964390235.1 uncultured Candidatus Competibacteraceae bacterium | reverse complement strand
GACGGCTTCGAGATCGCCCGCCGCGACCTGGAACTGCGCGGCCCCGGCGAGGTGCTGGGCACCCGTCAGACCGGCACGCTGCAACTGCGCATCGCCGATCTGCTGCGCGACGAAGAGCTGCTACCGCGAGTCAGACAGACCGCCGATGAACTGCTGGCCACCGACCCCGCCGCCGCCGAAGCCATCGTCCAGCGCTGGATCGGGGCCGGCCGGGCCTATGGCGATGTCTGATTGCCCCGCATCGACTATACTGCCGGCCTGCACACGAATTCCCTGAGATATGTCTGTCGAATCCAGCGTCGTCCTGATCCCCGCCCGTGACGAGCAGGCCACCGTGGCCGAGGTGGTCGGTGCCGCCTACGCCCGGGGCGCGGCCGAGGTAGTGGTGATCGACGATGTCAGCCACGATGCCACCGCCGAGCGGGCGCGCGCGGCCGGCGCCACGGTCCTGTCACTGGCGGTTCCCCTGGGCGCCTGGGGGGCGATGCAGACCGGGCTGCGCTATGCCTTGATGCGGGATTACACCATGGCCATCACCCTGGACGCGGACGGCCAGCATGATCCGAACTGCATTGCCGCATTGCTGAGCGGTCTGGATAACGCCGATGTGGTGATCGGCGCCTATCCGCCCCGAGTCAGTTCGGCTCGGCGCCTGGCCTGGCGCTGGTTCCGACTGCTGACCCGGTTCGGCATCGAGGACATCACCTCCGGCTTTCGCGCCTACAATCAACACGCCATGCAGTTGCTGGCCGGCCCCGAAGCCAGTCTGCTGGACTATCAGGACGTCGGCGTGCTGCTGCTGCTGACCCGGCGCGGCTACCGGATTCACGAGGTGGCCGTGCCGATGACGGCCCGCCGCAGTGGCCGCTCGCGGGTGTTCAGTTCCTGGCTGGTGGTGGCCAAATACATGGCGCAGACCAGCCTGCTGTGCCTGGCCCGGATCGGTCGCAACAGCGCCCGTCCGCCACCCCGGGCGGCCGACTTCACTACTCCCTGACTGTAGCGGCGACGATGTCCCACCAGCTCTTCTCCATGCTGATCGGTGTCCTGATCGGCGCCGTCATTCTGTTCATGCTGCGCCGTGATCATATCCACGGTTCCCATGCGATCTGGTGGCTGATCACCGCGGCCGGGGTGACCGTGCTCGGCCTGTTCCCCTGGATCAGCGACATCCTCGGCCAATGGCTGGGCGTGAGTTATCCACCGATTCTGGCGGTCTTGCTGGGCATGGGAGTACTGCTGATCAAGGTGCTCAGCATGGACGTGGAACATGCCCGCCAGGAACGCCACGTGCGCCGCCTGACGCAACGCATGGCCTTGCTGGAGGCGCGGCTGGAGGCGCTGGAAGGAAGCGAATCCAGCGCTACCCGACGGTCCACGGCCAACGAACCCTAGTGCGAGTGTTGCACCTCGGCAAGTTCTTTCCGCCCTTCGCCGGCGGCATGGAACAGTTCCTGGCCGATCTGCTGCCGGCGCTGCGCCGCCAGGGGGTGGCGCCGGCCGCACTGGTCCATGGCCATGATACCCATCAGTCCCGCCATGAGGACTACCGGGGCTGCCCGGTCTACCGGGCACCCTGTTTCGGACGCCTGCTGTACGTCCCCGTCAGCCCGGCCTTTCCCCGCTGGCTGAACCGGGTCATCGACGAGTTCCAGCCCGATCTGCTGCATCTGCACTTGCCCAATACCTCGGCGTTCTGGGCCTTGATGCTGCCCGCCGCGCGGCGCCTGCCCTGGCTGGTGCACTGGCATTCCGATGTGGTGTCCGGCGTGCTGGATCGCCGCCTGGCCGCCGCCTATCACTTGTATCGACCCTTGGAGCAGCGGCTGCTGAGACGCAGTCAGGCCATCATCGCGACCTCGCCACCATACTTGCGTGCCAGCCTCGCGCTGGCACCCTGGCAAGCGCGCTGCCACATCGTGCCGCTGGGACTGGACCCGGCTCGCCTGCCCCCACCGGATAGCGCTGCCCGACAGGCGGCGAAGTCGCTCTGGCCCGGAACAACCGGTGGTCGCCTACTGGCGCTCGGCCGGCTGACCTATTACAAGGGTTTCGAGGTGCTGATCCGGGCCATGCGGGAACTGCCGGATATGCAACTGCTGATCGTCGGTGGCGGCGAGCAGCACGCCCGACTGAAGTTGCTGATCGCCTCCCTGGACCTCGGCGCACGGGTAAGGCTGGCCGGATTTCAGCCGGAACCGGTACGCAACGCTTTGCTCGCGGATTGCGATATCTTCTGCCTGCCATCGCTGGAGCGCACCGAGGCCTTCGGGGTGGTCCTGTTGGAGGCGATGCGCTACGCCAGACCGGTGGTCGCCAGCGACATCCCCGGTTCCGGCGTCGGCTGGGTGGTGAACCGGGCCGACTGCGGCGCACTGGTGCAGCCGGGCGACAGCGGCGCGCTGGCGCGAACACTGGCCGAACTGGCCAGCAACCCGGCGCGACTAAGGCAGCTCGGTCAATCCGGCGCCCGCGCCCTGGGCGAGTACTTTGCTATCGATCCGGTGGCGGCGCGGGTTGCCGGCTTGTATCGGGAGCTGGCCGGCTCAGCAGCAGCAACCAGAACACCACCACCGGGCTCAGGTGCAAAAACAGCCGGTTGAGACTGGTACCGTAGCGGGCGTACGCTTCGGCTTCGGTATGGAAAAACAACACATACAGCATCGCCAGCCCCAATCCGATCAGCAGACTGGCCGCCAGCAGCTGCCGGTCACGCAGGATGCGAGGCACGCCCAGCAATGCGGCCAGCGGAACCAGATACCAGAGCAGATGCCAGCTGCCCTGGGCCAGCAGATTGTCGATCAGCGCCGGCCAGCTGTTGGTATAGCCGAGTTCGAAGCGGCCGATATAGGGCATGTCGACCAGGGTCGGAGTCAGTACAACCGGACCCCATTGAATACCCCCATTGAAGTACCAGACCAGCACTGCCGCAGTCGTTCCGGTTAGCATGGCCAGCGGCCAATGTCCCGGCAACCGGAACAGCAGCAGCGGAACCAGCAGTGCCGCCCAGACCATGCCTTCCAGCTTGATCAGGGGACAGGCCAGGGCCAGGACCAGGGCCAAGCCCAGCTGCCAGCGGCAACCACTGGTCAGCCATTGCAGCAATGCCATCGCCGCCAGACCATAGGCAGCCGCCAGCCACAAATCGGCATAACCGGCCAGTGCCACATGGGTATTCAGCAACGGCAACGACAGCAGCAGATAGACTCCGATCACAGCCGCCAGCGCGCTCACACCGGCCTGACGAGTCTGGCCATACAGCCCCAGCCCCAGCCCCAGGGCGCACAGTAGCCAGGGCAGATTGGCCGCTCCGGCGAACCAGCCGCCCCACGCCAGCGCTGCCCAGGTCTGGATCAAGGACACGGTGCGCGGATAATGCCAGGCGATACCGGTATAAGCCCCGCTGTCAGGGTTCTCCAGCCAGGCACGGGGTTCGACGAATGGCGCCAGATAGCCGAGTTCGGTCCACAGCCTGGCGCGCAAACCCCATACCGTCCAGGCATCCCAGGGCGTCAGCGGACGCAGCCAGAGTTCGACCGCGAGTCCGCTGAACCGAAGCAACAACAGCCCCAGCAGCAGAGCGATGACCATCCCTTGCCAGAACGGCACCGGTGTGCCGAGCCTTGCTTCAACAGGAGGTATCCGGCAAGTCAGCAGCACACCCAGCAAAGCCAGCAGTCCGATCGCCAGGAACAGCTTCGGCGGTTCGAAAGGTCTGCCCGGCAAGGCGATCAACCACAACAGCAGAGCCGTACCCAACATCCCCAGTAGATAGCCGTAGCCCAGCCACAGCGGCCGGTTACGACGCAGCGGCCATAACCAGCTCAGGCCCAGTCCCCAGGACAGCCCCAGTGCCCCTCCCAGCAGCCAGCCATTCAAGGCACCGCCCCGATTCGGAACAACAGGCCCTCATGTTCGGCGAGCAGCAGTTCCACCGGCAATTCGTTGTCGTCCCAGAGCAGGGCCTCGTTGCCGGGAATCCGGCGATAGCCGATATCCTGCAGCGGTAACAGGGCCAGCAGATAGTCTCCCGATCGGGTCCAGCGCGCCAGGGGCGGACGGGCGCTGAAGCCATAGACGTTATGCGGCGTCAGATGATAACGAACCCGACCATGGCGGGCACTGCCGGCGGCATCGTTGAAGTTGCTGACCAGGAATATCCGTACCGGGTCCGACGGCAGTCTCTGTTTGACAGCGCTGATCAGGTCGATCAGCTCATCGTCATAATTTCTGAGTCTCTCGACGGCATCCTTATTGACCAGCTGTTCCAGACTGACCTCCAACTGCCTACCCAGATTCCACTGCCAACGCAGGTCCAGCACCAGCCAGACGGCCAGCACGATCAATCCGAGCGGCACCCATCCCCGAAGCAGGACATGGCTTATCAGGCTCAATACCATCCATAGCGCAGCGAACGGCGTCGGTCCGATCAGCGCGCCGGCGCCCCCCTGGATCAGGTTGATGGAATAGCTCTGCCAACCCTCGACCACGGTCCACTGATGCCAGAGATGGTGCAGCAGATCCAGCGGTTCGAGCCGCACCGGGCGCAGTTGCAGTTCACGCACGATCACCGGGGTTGCAAGCGGACTGTTCAGTAGCAGGCCGATGCCGGTAATCGTACCCTGCCAGCCCGGTGAATTCGCCAGCGCAAGGCGACCCCGGGATTGCCCGCCATGCTCCAGCGGCAGTCGATGAAGCTGGCGCGACGGGTCCATCCATAGCAGGTCGATAGCGTCTTCGGCTCCCAGTCCCTCGATCCACCAGCCCAGCTCGCCCAGCTGGGCCGCCGGCAGCGGCTGAACCACACTGCCGATCTGGGCATAGCCGCGTTCCGGGTCGAGCCCGGTAATGACGATGCCCTCCCCACGCTGCTCGCCCGTCCCCAGCACCAGTCTGAGTCGATCGGCACCGAAACTTATCGTTTCCTCGCGGCCATGGCTTTCCAGCACCAGGTAGTAGCCCAGCAGGTAACCCAGCAAGGCAAGCAGGGTCAGCAAAGCACCCAGCACCAGCGCCAAAAGCGCGATAGCAAACGGTCGAGCTGGTGGTCGGGCTGGAAAGACCGTCGGCCGGGAGGTCGAATCAGCGGTCGCTGTCATCGATCAGCGGCAGTGTCCTGTTTGCACAAGTACGTTAACAGGATAGCGATTCAGGTTTCGGATCGCCAACCCGGAGAGTGAACGGCTGCATCCATGCCGGATCAAACGCGTATACGGTATAGTCGGCATTTCCTCAACCCTCGGCCATAAGGTAAATCTCGTCATGACCATCATCAAGCATCATCTTGCGCCCCTGCTGGCGGCTTTGCTACTGGCCATCACCCAAGTCGGTGCCGCCCAGACGCTGAGCGAGGAGCAACTGAATCAGCGGATCCGCGATTACATCCTGGACAATCCGGAAATCGTGGTCGAAGCCATCCAGCTCTGGCAGCAACAGCAGCGCCAGGCCGAAGCCAGCCAGTTCGACGTGGTGCTCAAACAGCGCCGGGACGAGGTTTTCGACGTATCCATAGGCACTGTCGCCGGCAATCCCGAGGGCGACGTCATTCTGGTGGAGTTCGTCGACTACAACTGCGGCTATTGCCGGCGGGCGTTCACCGCGGTCCAACAACTCGCCGAGCAGGATGGCAATATCCAGCTGCTGTTCAAGGAATTCCCCATCCTGGGGCCGGGCTCGGAATTCGCCTCCCGGGCGGCGCTGGCCTCGCGCGAGCAGGGGCTGTATGCGGAATTCCACAACGCCATGATGAGTACCGATACACGACTGGACGAACCCCAAGTGCTGGCGATCGCCGGTGAAGTGGGGCTGGATGTCGCCCGTTTGCAGCAGGATATGCAGGATCCGGCCATCGATGCGCTGATCGCGCGCAATCACGCCCTGGCCCGCGATCTCGGCATCAATGGAACGCCCGGTTTCATCATCGGCAACGAGATCGTACGCGGCGCCACCAGCCTGGAACATCTCACGCAGTTGGTCAGCGAGGCGCGCCGCAACCCGTCCTGAACGAGACCCCATCCATCGCCAGGACGCTGCGCCGCTCATGCAGCACCTGGCGGATGATCAACCAGGCCGAGTGCAGAAAACAAACTGGCATCGCCACAGCACGTCAACGACATGAATGCGACCATGAACGACGTCGAAGCAAAAGCTGAACACGGCCACAAGTGCGGTCACACCGACCACCACGACAAACCCGGCGATCAGACGGTCAAGGACCCCGTATGTGGCATGACCGTGGACCCGGCCAAGGCGATCAGCGCCGAGCATGCCGGGGAAACCTATCATTTCTGCCGGGCGGGCTGCCGCGACCAGTTCCTGGCCGATCCGCAGCGCTATCTCGCCGATGGGCAACCGGCCACCAATGACCAGGGACCGGGTCTGTACATCTGCCCGATGTGCGAGGGCGTCGAGCAGCAAGGCCCCGGCACCTGCCCCAAGTGCGGCATGGCGCTGGAGCGCGCCATGCCGGCGCTGTCACAGACCAGGACGCAGTACACCTGCCCCATGCACCCCGAGATCGTGCGCGACGAGCCCGGCAGCTGTCCGATCTGTGGCATGGCGCTGGAGCCGGTGACCGTCACCGTCGAGGAGGATGAAAACCCGGAACTGGTCGACATGACCCAGCGCTTCCGGATCAGCGCCGTGCTGTCGCTGCCGCTGCTGATCATCGCCATGGGCGGCATGATTCCCGGCAATCCGCTGCACGCCATGGCCTCCGCGCAAACCCTGCACTGGCTGGAACTGCTGCTGGCCACGCCGGTGGTGCTGTGGGGCGGCTGGCCGTTCTTCGTGCGCGGCTGGCAATCGCTGGTGACCCGCAATCTCAACATGTTCACCCTGATCGCGCTGGGTACCGGCATGGCCTATGTCTACAGCGTGGTCGCCACCCTGCTTCCGGACATCTTCCCGGCCTCGTTCCGTGGCGAGCATGGCACGGTGGGCGTGTATTTCGAGGCCGCGGCGGTGATCGTCACCCTGGTGCTGCTGGGTCAGGTCATGGAACTGCGCGCCCGCAGCCGCACCGGCGCCGCGCTCAAGGCCTTGCTGGGACTGGCACCGAAGACCGCCCGGCGGATCGATGACAGCGGCGACGAGCAGGACGTGCCGCTGGAACAGGTGCAGGCCGGCGACAAGCTGCGGGTACGGCCCGGCGAGAAGATTCCGGTGGACGGTCGGGTCATCGAGGGCCACAGCTCGGTCGACGAATCCATGGTCACCGGGGAGCCGATCCCGGTGGAAAAACAGAGCGGCGACAAGGTCATCGGCGCCACGGTCAACGGCACCGGCAGCCTGGTGATGGAAGCCGAGCGTGTCGGCGCCGACACGCTGCTGTCGCAGATCGTGCAGATGGTCGCCCGGGCCCAGCGCAGCCGCGCGCCGGTACAGAAGCTGGCCGACGCCGTGGCCGGCTATTTCGTGCCGGCGGTGGTGGCCATCGCGGTGATCACCTTCATCGTCTGGGCGCTGTTCGGCCCGGAGCCGGCCATGTCCTACGCCATCATCAACG
>CAYMHN010000172.1:0-7513 GCA_964390235.1 uncultured Candidatus Competibacteraceae bacterium | reverse complement strand
CCGGGCGCGACTTTCATCCCGCGCCCCTTCAGCAGCCGCGCGATCACCTCCAGATCCGACAGGCGTCCGTTGGTGCATGAGCCGATGAAGGCCACGTCGATCGGAGTACCGACGAGCGGTTTCCCTGGCGCGAAGCCCATGAAGGCAAGACTATCGGCTGCGCGGGCTCTTTCATCAGGCGGCAGACTGGCAGGGTGAGGGACGGGCTCGTCGATCGGTATGCTCTGATCGGGTGATGTACCCCAGGTAATACAAGGCTGCACAGTGGCACCGTCAATGGTGATGCAGTCGTAATACTCGGCCGTCGGGTCGGAACCAAGCGTGCGCCAGTGCGCTTCGCAGGCATCCCAACCAACTGCATCGGGTGCGTATTCCCGGCCCTTGAGATAAGCATACGTCACCTCGTCAGGTGCCACATAACCACAGCGCGCACCGCCTTCGATGGCCATGTTGCACAGGGTCATACGGGCCTCCATGTCCATCCGCTCAATCACCGGACCCGCGTATTCATAGGCAAAACCGACACCGGCTTTGGCCCCGAGAATCCGGATCAAATGCAGCGCCAAATCCTTCGAGTAGACCCCCGGACCAAGCACACCATCGACGGTGACACGCCGCACGCGCAGCTTTTCCATAAGCAGGGATTGACACGTGACTGTCGAATATCTTGTCGTAGAAGGTTTGTCCTCTCATGTCCCTCGTGGCCTCATTCTCGATCAGCGCGATGCATGAAACCGCGCCTCTCTGAAACGTACCAGACGCGTGAGCGTTGCGTTGACCGGCGCTTCGCGCGCGAGCTTTGCCGCTTCCCGCGGAACGGCACCGTTGATGTAATCGATCTCGCCGGGGCGACCGGCCTCGTAGTCCAGCAACAGCGACGGCTTGGCATCGGGAATCCGCGCCGCGAAGGCGCGGACATGCGCGACAGGATCAGCAATGTCGATCGCGACCCCAAGGGCCCGCGCAACCTCCCAGGCCTCGCTAGCCGCCGCTCGGCTGACCGGACCGATCTCGGGGTCGTCCATGGCCGCGCCAACAGTCAGCCCCGTCAGCGCGCAGGGCGCGCTATAGGCCACGTTACAGATCAGCTTATCCCATTGCATGGCCCGGATATCACCGGCGGCCTCGGCCGTGAACCCCGCCTGCCGCCAGACATCGACACAGCGCTCGACCTCATCGAAGCCGAGCCCATCGAATGCTCCCATCCGGATCACGTTCATCCCGTTATGGTGTGCATGCCCCGGCCCTTGCAGTGACGCTCCGAAACCACCGGCTATGCCCACGATCAGCCGCGCTGCGCCAAGCTCGGCCGCAACGTCATCGGCACTTCCGAGCCCATTCTGAATCGTCACGATAACGGTTTGCGGCCCGATCATGCCGTGCAGCGCCGCGGCTGCCGAACCGGCCTGCGCCGCCTTCACCGCGATGATCAGCATGTCTACCCGCTCGGCGGGTGGTACGGTATAGGCCCGCAATCGAACCGTCCGGTCGCCGCTCGCACCCTCGACACGCAACCCATGGTGCGTGATCGCCTCGACATGCTCGCTCCACCGGTCGATGACCAGCACGTCACTTCCCGCCGCGGCGAGGAGGCCAGCATAGACCGACCCCATCGCCCCGCAACCCATGATGGCTATGCGCACTACCTCGTCCTCCGTCTGCCAAGAAACCATCGACACGGTCTTAACCGGTCAACCGCGAAATATGGGGGGCCAGTTCGGCCTTCTGTTCGAGACCGAAACCCGGTGCATCGGTCGGCCAGACGACACCATCGCCCACGTTGCACACAGCGGGATAACCACCGAAGGGCTGAAACACCCCCGGATACGCCTCGCAGCCGCCCAGCTTCAACCCCGCAGCGATGTGTAGGTTGATCAGATGACCACCGTGTGGAAATGCCTGCGAACGGCTGAACCCCTCCGCCTCGATGAGATCGATCATCCGTGCATATTCGGTCAGACCATAGCTGAGTCCGGCATCCATCTGGAAGATGTCCTTTCCAGGGCGTAGGCCACCGAAATTGACCAGATTGCGCACATCCTGGAGGCTGAACAGATTTTCTCCCGTGGCCACGGGCGCGGTATATTCAGCCGTCAGCGCGCTGTTGAGTGCATAATCCAGCGGGTCACCCACCTCTTCGTACCAGCGCAGGGTCAACGGCTCGATCGCCCGGGCATAGCTCCTTGCAAGAGTCAGGTCGAACCGACCGTTTGCGTCCACCGCAAGCCGCTCACCGCTGCCCGCGACCTCGAGCGCCGTTTCGATGCGGGCCATGTCCTCCATCAAGCTTGCACCGCCGATCTTCATCTTGAACGACTCGAATCCGAGGTCCCGATAGCTCAGAAACTCGTCGCGAAGGCGCGCCCGCGATGCGTCCGGGTAGTAGTATCCTCCTGCCGCGTAGACCGGAACCGGCCACTTTTCCATCGGCTGACCGAACGTCCGTGCAATGGTGGCATAGGCGGGTTCGTCGCGCAGACGGGCGTTGAGAGCCCAGATTGCGAGTTCGAGCGCCGCCCCCCCACCGGCACGGTCGCCATGCCCGCCCGGCTTCTCGTTGCGCATGGCCACCGCACTGACGCGTTGTGGGCAGAACAGGCTCCGATCCTCGCCGAGCAATTCCTCCGGTGCGGCCGCAATAACCCGTGGGATGATCCGGTCGCGCAGAATACCCGGCTGGGCGAACCGGCCGATCGAGTTGAATGCGTAACCCGTCACCGGTCGCCCCCCTCGCATGACATCGGTGACCACCGCAAGCAGCGTCACGTCATGGTCGGAAAAACTGACCACGGCATTCGACATATTGCCCTCGAGGCGTACCGAAACATCCCGTATTTCGCGAATTCGCATTAAGCGGATACCTGTTTACCTGCAAGAAACCACGTTGATGTCTACGGTTACCGCCGTCTCCGCAGGCGCTGGAGCCTGAGCATCCGGAAAGCCAAAGGCGTGAGGCTGATGGCCAGGATGATCAGCAGCACCAGACTCACCGGACGGTTGAGAAAAATATGGAGGTTGATTTCGCCGAAGGTCTGAAAAACGCGCAGGAACTGGCGGTCGAGGATCGGTCCGAGCACGATTCCGAGAACGACGGCGATCAGCGGATAGTCGAACCGCCGCAGGAGGATGCCGAGCGCGGCAAAGAGCAGCATCAGCATCACATCGAACATCAGCAGATTGATGGCGTAGGTGCCGACGATCGAGAATACGGCGATCAGCGGAATCAGGAAAGCCGTAGTGATATTGACGATGCGCGCCGCGTAGAAACAAACCGCGAGTCCGACCAAAAGTAGCATCCCCGAAGTCAGGAACTGCGCCAGCATCACGCCGTAGACCAGTTGCGGTTGGTCCATGAACAGCCGCGGCCCCGGAATCAGACCCTGGAGCATCAATGCCCCGATCAGTACGGCGGTCGCCAGCCCCCCCGGTATACCCAGCGCCAGCATGAGCGCCAGCGCTCCCCCTTCAGACGCATTGTTGGCCGACTCCGCGCTGAGCAACCCTTCGGACGAGCCCTTGCCGAACGCTTCCGGATCCTTGGAGTAGCGGCGCGCCTCGTTATAGCTCACCACGCTGGATATGGTCGCGCCCGCTCCCGGCAAGGCCCCGATCAGTACCCCGATCGTGCTTGAGCGCAACAGTGCTACCGGGTAGCGGAACGTCGTGTAGTAACCGGTCATCAGCTGCCGCCAGGCTCCGCGCCGGTCGCTCTTCTGATTTCGCGTATCTGTGACATAGGCTTTCTGCAGCATGTAGAAGAGCTCGGAAAATCCAATCAGACCGACCAGCGCGGGAATCACCGGAATGCCGTCCATCAGCTCGAAATAGCCGTGTGTCCCACGGATCGCACCGGTTGACGACATGCCTATGGTGCTGATCAGGACACCGAACATCCCCGCGATCATGGCCTTCAGGAAACTGGTGTGCAGCGCGGCGATCACGACCAACCCCAGGACGCCCACCAGGAACATTTCCGGGGGGCCGAACATCAGTGCGATCACCACGATCAGGGGCATGACCAGGATCAGGAAGAACGACCCGATCAGGTTTCCGGTCGCCGAAGCGGCAACCGATGTACCCAAGGCCTCATGTGCACGACCCATGCGGGTAAGCGGGTATCCGTCAAGCCCGGTGACGATCGCCTGAGGTGAGCCGGGAATGTTAAGCAGTATCGCCGAGATGGAGGAACCGAAGTTTCCGCCGGCGTAGACGGCCGTCAGAAACACGATGGCGACCAGCGGGCTCATGGCATAGGTCAGTGGCAGCATGACGCTGATCGCCAGGGGGGTGCTGAAGCCGGGGATCGCACCGGTAATGATCCCGAACAGGAGACCGAGCACCATCATCACGATCACATTGATATCGAGCAGCAGCCATAGTCCCTGTCCGATGGCGGCAAAGTCCAGCATGATCTACCCCTTGAAGATGCCGATTCGGACTGAAAAAGCCCGCACGGTCGGGCGCGGTAGTGTTGCCTGAGGGTCAGACGCCAGCGAGGACATTCAAAGAAACATGCCCTTGGGCAGAGGCAGGTTCAGCCACAGCTCCATGCCCATATAGAGAAGGGCGACGACCGCGACAGGCGTGATGGTCAGAGCCGCAAGCGACCGTACCCCCAGCGTAAGTGACAGCAGCACGATGTAGATGATGGTAATCACCACGAAACCCACCACCGGGATGAGCACCGCATACAATAGCGTCAGACCCACGAAGCTTGCCGATTTCCAGAAATCGAGCCGCCCGCCAACCTGCTCCGTACCGAGGTCCTCGTGCTGCGTGGCCCTGAAGGCGACGAGGATGCGACCGATCCCGAACAGCAGGCAACAGCCGAGCAGGATGAAGTAGACCGGTTCGATCAGCAGCAGATTGGTCTCCGGCCGGGGCAGCGCGCGCACCTCAAGATAATAATGCGTCGCGTAGCCCAGCAGGAGGGCGGGAACGAGAAGTTCACCCGCCAGCGTCCGAAGCCGCGCCATAAGGTCATCGCCTCCCATGATCCTGCTCCCGGTACTTATCCAAAGGGCTAGGGTTCACGTGGCAAGCCGTTTTGGCGGCATGCCACGTGCTGATGTCACTGTCCCGTCAGCACATCGGCGAGGCTCTCGACCACCTCGTGCAGTTCATGGGCAAGCCGCGTCGTCTCGTCAGGGCCGATGTAGCCGGAAATGATCGCCGCCCCGGTTTCAGCCATGAAAGCCTGATATTTCTCGCTTTCGAAGGTTTCGCGATAGCTCTCTACCAGCTTTGCGAAGGCTTCGGGGTAGTCCCTGGCGAAGGAACTGTGAACCGCCAGAAAACGGCTGTCACCGAGCGGTGGCACATTTACGTCATCGAAAGCGGTGTTGATAGGCGGAGAATCCGGGAGGCCGGGGAAATAATCTTCCGAAGCCACGGTGAGCACGCGTACCTGATCGCCGAGCGCCAGGTCACCGAATGCGCCCGAGATGGTCACATCGCTGTGCCCGCCGAGCATGTTGGTTCGCAACTCGCCACCACCGTCGAAGGTCACGACTCGCAAATCGAGATCCAGCTCGCGGATCATCGACAAGCCGAACAGCGTTGTGCCACCACCCTGGATCATCGCGACGGTCAACTCGCCGGGTCGTTCCCGTGCCGCTTGCACGAAATCACCGATCGTGGCGTAGGGCGAGGCGGAGCGGACG
Source organism: uncultured Candidatus Competibacteraceae bacterium (assembly GCA_964390235.1). GTDB lineage: Bacteria > Pseudomonadota > Gammaproteobacteria > Competibacterales > Competibacteraceae > CAYMHN01. The sequence continues at coordinate 1,850 of CAYMHN010000172.1, read as the reverse complement.
ACCACATTGCCGTAGTCGCGCTGCTCCATGTTGATGAAGGCGAAGTCATCAAGCGAAAACGGTGCCCCCTGCACCACGATGTTCATGCTTAGCGTGGGCTGGATGCCGACGAAAATGGTATGACCATCGGCAGGCGACCCCAGGAAGGTCTGCGCACCCAGCAGACCGCTGGCCCCAGCCCGGTTATCAACGATGATCGAAACCCCGTCGAGGCGCTCTTCCCAGTACTGGGCCAGTCCGCGGGCAAAACGATCGATCGATCCGCCCGCACTGAAGGGCACGATCATGCGGATATTCTTCGTGGGCCAGTCTGAGGCCGATGCTTGCCCTGCAAACCCGATCGAACCGAGCAGCAACAGCAACAAACCATAGCGTAACGTTGACATGGAAAATCCTCCCCTGTTTTGGTGGCGCATTGCCCGACATTCGGGCAAAAGACAAATATTGAAGGTTATTGCCTCCAAATTTTATATGCACACGTGTACATTACGCATTGCACTGCTACCTGTCAAGGGTAAGATAGACTATGCAAACTGACGACTGCGCGGGCGGCACTTGCCCGTCAACAGCTGCTTCGCGCCACCGAGAAAGCCCGCCCATGCGCCGAGAAACCAAGACCCGCACTGGCCCGACAATCAAGGATATCGCTGCTGCGCTCGGGGTTTCCCACGCAACAGTATCGAGGGCGTTGAACAACTCGCCGCTGATCGGAAAGCAAACCAAAGAGCGGGTGCGCGCCGCCGCATCCGAGATGGGCTATATCCCCGATGCGGCGGCCAAGGTGATGCGCGGCGCGCGATCGAATATCGTCGGCTTCATACTTCCCGATGTCGAGAATCACTTCTACAGCGCCATCGCTCGCTCGATCGCCGAGACGGTGGCCACCTCAGGCATGCAACTCGTGCTCGCCATATCTGAGGATGACCCCGATCTCGAGCTGCGCCATGTGCGGGCGCTATGCGAAGCACGCACCCGGGGCATCATCATCACGCCGGTGGCTGACCTTCGCGCGGAAACAGCCGAGCTACTGGCCAATGCGCCCTGCAAGCAGTTAGTGCGCCGACATCCGCTTGTCGACGCTGACGTGGTCGTGGCGGACGACACCATCGCAACCTTTCAGGCGGCACGGCATCTTCTTGAGCAAGGGCATAGAAACATCGCCTATATCGGAGGAGGTGCCGAAACGCTGAGCACCGGAACGGACCGTGCCGAGGGCTTCCGCCGTGCCGTATCGCAGGTGTCTGATGTCACCGCAACCGTTGCGCTCGGCCCGCCCAAGCCGGAGTTCGGCTATCAGACAGCAATCTCATGGCTACGCCGCCCAGACCGCCCTTCTGGAATCGTCCTCGGCAGTTCCCGGTTCACTCTCGGCACTCTCAGGGCAATCCGCGAGACGGGACTGGAAGTCCCGGCAGACATTTCGCTCATCGGCTATGACGACCCGGATTGGTTCGAATACTGGGGCGTTGGCATAACGACGATCGCGCTGCCGATACGAGAAATGGCACTGATGGCGGCCAGCCTGGTTTGCGACTCCACACTGAAACCGGTGCTTATGCCTGAAATCTCGCCGGTGCCGGGCACCGAGTTGCAGCGGCTCATCTTTCCGGTGCGCTTGGTCCAGCGGGGTAGCGATGCCCCCCCGAGAGAGCGGAGCCGAAAATCCTTGCATGGGCACATCGCGTGACCCAGCGATCGATGGCAACCTTGCGCGAAATGCCAAGATTGGCGATCTGGTCACGTTGGGGGGTGGGCATGTGCTGCAAGGTGGATTGACGCACATACACTACCGCACGGTAACTATTCAGCCCCCGACTCAGTACCGGGCATCCAAGGGCGGCCGGTGAAAA
>CAYMHN010000171.1:0-7539 GCA_964390235.1 uncultured Candidatus Competibacteraceae bacterium | reverse complement strand
ATTCGATCGGAAGAATCGATCAATACATTACCGGAGAGACACGATGTCCTACACCCCGATTACCGGTCCGGGGTTCGGTTGGGGCTGCGTCTATAACCCGTACCACAATCCGCACGACGGGTTCGGTTTCCATTACTGACCCGCAAGAGGTCGATCCGGGCGCTCGATTCCGAGCGCCCGAAGTGGGGCATGAATGCCTCGTCGTCGAGTTCAACGGGCGGTGGCGACAACCATGGTTCCCGGAGACCGCCGACACCAGGGCCGCGGCCTGAACTCCGGAAAATTTACAGGAAGCAGAAACGAATCGAAGGGCTCGAAGATCAGCAGTTCAATGCCTGCCGCCTCACCCCGAGCAGCAGCGACGGGGTGAGGAGCACGACCAGGCCAAGCGAGGTGCTGCGACTGTGCGGACCGCCGGCCGAGCCGAGCAGTCCCGCCCATTCGCCGAGTTGGGCGATGATGTAGGCGAGGCTGAAGACGGTGCAGAGGATGGCGGACCAGAGGCCGAGCGTTCGGACCGACTGGTCGTGTGTTGGGGGCATGCTTCAGCGCTCGCGCAAGTTCAGGATGTCAGCCCGACGGGAGAACCAAGGGGCGCGACTTCAGACGCGTCCGCTCGAATGCTTTGTCAGCTCTGCATGCTCCACGGCTGATTCCAATTCTTCGCGCACCGCCTGGCGTACGACCTCCAGCATGGATTGCTGTTTTATGTAATCCACGAGCGCGTCGTTGATGAGCGTCTGATAATTGCCACCGCCGGCTTTTTCGACAATGCCGCGAAAATGATCCAGTACCCGGTTATCGAGCCGGATGGAGATCTTCGTCTTGCCCGGTTCCGGCGGCACCACCGGACCCCGTTTGGCTTCCGTGAAATCGATGTCACGGTACGGTTCAGCGGCGATCTTTTTCATAACGTAGCCTTTGCGGTCGGTTGCCTTTCCAGGCCGAGATGATGCGGACGATGTCCGGTTCACGATAGGTGTAGACCACCACCAGCAGGTTGGCGAAGTCGCTCATTCCCAGCGTCACGAAGCGCTGCTCACCTTCGCTGTCAGGATCTTCGCGCGTCAGCGCGAAATCATCTTCCAGAACCGTGACAGCCTCGGCAAAGCTGACGTCATGCTCGGCGAGATTCGCTTCTGCTTTGGCAGAGTCCCATTCATATCGCATAAGCCAAATGTATGGACAATTGTGCTCTTGGTCAAGTGCCGATGGAATCGCCGGGAAGGGTTAACGTTCGATATGAGCGACAACCGCCGCTGGGCGTCCACTTGATGGAACACGACGAACGACACCCCAGGAGCATCGACGGGGTCAGGAGCACGATCAGGCCAAGGGTTGTGCTGCGACTGTGCTGACCGCCTGCCGAGCCGAGCAGCCCCGCCCATTCACCGAACTGGGCGATGATGTAGTCGAGGCTGAAGACCGTGCAGAGGACTGCGGACCAAAGGCCGAGGGATCGGGCTGATTTGCCGTGCACTGCCACCATGTGCAAACCCTCTGTCCCCAGAGCTCATTGCATTGCCTTGATGATCATGTCGATGGTGTCCGCCCATGCTTTCTCGACCTGCGGTGTATGCTTCTCGCCGAGAATGAGGCGGGTTGACTCGAGAAATGCCTGGCGGAAGACCGGGTAGTGCTCGGCGGCGACGCCATAGCCATCATGCCGCTGGCCGAGATCCCGTAAGCCGAGCGTCATCATATCCGGACGACTCATGGCGTGCACGAGAAACTGAATCATGTGGGAGAGCATCTGGCCCTGACTCTCCATGTCGCCACGAAAAAGCGCCTTCAGGCCAGGTGCCATTGCGAACATACGCCGATAGAGCTCCGACGTGAAACGCTTCTGGTGTTGCAAGAGAATGCCGATGGTCGACTGAACCAGAAGAGTGGAGTCCGGCGCGGCAAAGTCGATCACTTCCACCAGAGGGAACGTACCGAGCTTGCCCTTCAGAACGGCTTGCGCTCTCCGCACTTCCACGGGCGGCTGGGAAACGTGGTTGAACAGCGCCTCGGACACCAGGAATCGCGTACCAAGTGTTTTGTTCGCATCTTCGATCCGGCTGGCGGTGTTCATTGCGTCACCGATCACCGTGAACTTCTTGTGACCTGGATGCCCCATCATGCCGACGATGACAGGACCACAATGCGCGGCGATTCCGATCTCGAGAGTTGTTCCGAACTCGTCGGTCAGCTTCGCATTGAGATCATTCAGCGACTCGATCATTCCCAGTCCGGCTCGAATGGCGTCGAGACAGCACTTCTCGGGCGGATCTCCACCGACGCCAAACAATCCAATGATCTGATCTCCGACATACTGATAGATGACACCGTTATTGATCAAGATCGACTCACCGACCGCCGTGAAGAAGCGGTTGAGAATGTGCACCACATCGTAGGCAAGGTTCCTGTCCACGAACGACGTAAACTCGCGAATGTCGCAAAACAGGACCGCGAGCGTTCGCTCCTCCGACGGGGCGATCGAAGCTTCCTCCATCTGTACGCGCGACACATCCGCACAGCTCGTAATCAGCCGCTGGAGGGTAACGTCTCCGCTCACGCGCGTCTGACAAGCCAGGCGCGTGAATCTATCCCAGCGACGCGCATCGGCCACCTCGGCCTCGCGCTGCGTGCGTGGTAAGACGTTCTGCATACCATCACAAATGCGGACACGACACGTCGTGCAGCGCCCGTTTCCGCCGCACTCACGGAAGTGCGGGATCTTGTGAGCGATCGAGACGTCGAGGATCGTCATGTTCGGATCCGCGACTGGTATCGTCTTGTCGTCGCCCAAGAATACGATCGCCGCCATGCGAGCCTCCGGTCTTCGCGATCACGAAGATGCGCTGCCGAATCCACGATCAACGATGCCGCGACAACTCATGGCACCTTTTCAGCGGCATTGCGTCGAATGTTTCGGTTGGGACGGTAGCATCGCACGATCCGCGCTGCCGTCAACGATGTCTCGAGCGACTTCCCGGAAACCGAGAGATCGTCCGAGGTTTGCGCCACGCCATGAGCGGCAACGCAACAATCTTTCGTGTGTGAAATTGACGTTCACCTCCGGGTGGTATCGGGTTTTGCCGTCGTCGAACGACCCGGCCATCAGTGGCGCGCGTCCTTTCCGCGCGGCCGCTGCAAGCGCTGGTGTACGCCCGACATGGGCATGAACTGATGGGGTGAGAGTCCCCTGTAGGCGTACCTGAAATGTCCACGCTGTGGACGACTATAACTACTAGCCGACGGCAAGGGCAAGCCCGCGAGGGCTTGTCTACCGGTGCCCCGAGCGCAAAGGTGCGAGCCGACGGACAGAAATCGCATAGAAGGCTTGGTCCCCGGGCGAGTCGGCACAAGGTGACGAAGCCCACCAGGTGCGGGGGATAGGGTAAATGCGGCGGTTGTGCACGGAAAGTTCATGTTCTTATTAACGAGTGAGCCGTGCGAGCCTCGACGACCCGATTAGCGAGACGTGTCATTCGCCTCGTGCTCCATCGCATCTCAGCAATCGTGCCTCGGACTGTCATTGCCTTCGGGCCTCGCGCTGACTCGGAACCGGTGGATACTCGACGCCGCCACCCGGCCGTTGCACCGGCTGCGGATTCAGCGTCATGAGTTGGAGCACTTCGTTCGGCATGACAGTCCTGACTGAAAGGCCCGGCGACCGAGCGATCCGTGTCGATCCGAGCGTGCTCGAGTCGTTCCGCAAGGAAGCGCGCCGCCGACACGTCGGCTACCAGACACTCCTCGACGACGTTTCTCGCGGAACACATCCGCAAGGACGTCACGTAGGACGACCCTGACCGAGGGGCTGGTACCGCCTTCAAAACCGGTCGTCCGTGCGGCGTATTTCGCGAGCTGGGCTCCAGCTATTTCTTTGCGCTGATGACGCAGCGGTCCCGCCCGGTCTCCTTGGCCGCATATAAGGCCTGATCGGCCGCGCGGATGACGTCTGCCGTTGTCTCGCCGTGTTCGGGAAAAAAGGCGATGCCGATCGACACGGTCAGGTGAGGCAACACCATCCCGTCGATGATGACTTTCATCTGGCGCACCGCACCCAGAAGACGCTCGGCCACCGCCGCCGAGGCTTCACGTGAGGCACCTGGAACGACGAGGACAAATTCCTCGCCGCCAAAGCGGCAGGCCAGCTCGGCCGCGCGACAGTGGTCCATCAGCAGTTGACCGAGCTGCCGCAGCACGACATCCCCAGCATCGTGGCCGTACGTGTCGTTGAAGGGCTTGAAGTGATCCACGTCGATCATCATCACACCGACGCTGTTGTCTTCACGCACGCCGCGCGCGAATTCACGCTTGAGCGCCACTTCCAGGAACCGTCGATTGTATAGCCCCGTCAGCGAATCCTGCATCGCTTCGAGACGCAACGTCTCGCGCAGCCTGAAGTTCATCAGGACCAGCCCCAGTTGCTCGGACATCCGTTGCGCGAAGAGCACGTCGTCCTCGAGCGTGGCGTGTGCGTCATCGGCAAAGACCACATGCAGCAGACCGAGGGGGCCGCTCTCCACCATCATCGGAAGACAGAGATATGCAGCCGGACCGTTCACCGGTCCCACATGCTTGCAGCGCAGCGCAGGCTGACTGCCGGGTGGCCGATACGGCTGTCCGCGGCGCAAGGCCCAACACTCGTCAGGGTTGACGCGGTCGGCCAGCGTCAGATCGCCCCAGCGCGCCAGGAGGTCGAGATAGTTCCGCGACTCCTTGAACAGGTACAACGCGCCACCGACCCCCAAGCGCACCTGCGCCAGGTATCCTCCAAGGACCGCGGCGGCTTCGTCCACACGGACAACCGTTTGCAGCAGGCTGGTCATTTCTCCAAGCAGCGAGAGACGACGGTTGCCTTGATCGAGCGCCTGCGCCTGGCGGGCGACCAGATCGAACGCGCTCTTGCGTTCCGTGATGTCCTCCGCGAGACCCGCAAACCGCGCGGTGACTCCGCCCTCACCCCGGATCGGAAAGCCACGAGCTCTGACCCAGCGGACGGTGCCGTCCGGTCGCACGACCCGATACTCGACGTCGAACCGAATCACCCTTCCATCGGGCGCGAACGCCTGGTACGCCCGCGCCCGATCGTCGTCATGAATGGCCTCCCCAAATGAGGCGGGATTGGCATACAGACTTTCGCAACTCCGGCCCCAAAGCTCCTCGTACCCGGGGCTGACGTAAAACATTCGGGTCATTTCCGGATCGACGACAAAGAACACCTCGCGGATGTGTTCCGTTGACTTGTCAATCATCGTCACATTGTCGCGATATTCTAACGGCATAACATCCAAATCAGAAAGATATACGGTTTCCGGAGACCATCCGATGATCAGCCTTCCCTTCCAAACTCGCACGCCGATGCGATCGGGACTCGCATCGACGCGCGGTTAGTCAAGATCGAACCCCGATGATCAGCGAATCCCCTCCTCCATCCGCCCGAACTTGGCCTGCACTTCCTCGCCCGGTTCACTGCCCATGCGGCTCACCAGCACGATGGCAATCCAGCCCAGGATGAAGCCCGGCAGGATTTCGTACAGGTCGAAGATGCCCGCCGGGCCGCCGGAGAGCTGCTTCCAGATCACCACGGTGGCGGCGCCGACGATCATGCCCGCCAGCGCGCCGTTGCGGGTCATGCGCCGCCAGAACAGCGACAGGATCAGCACCGGGCCGAAGGCCGCGCCGAAACCGCCCCAGGCGTAGGCCACCAGATCCAGCACCCGGCTGTCCGGGTCCTGGGTGATCCAGATCATGATCATGCTGGCCCCGACCCGGAGCGCCACCTGTCCATCGGTTACACTATGCGTCTATCAGGTCCGCTGTGATCCAATTGAATCATCCCCAACGAGGAGGAGGTTTCCGATGAGCGAGAATATGGTGTTCACGAAACAGCCCGCACCGCGCGATGAGCTGCGCGGCGCGATCGACGCCTGTTATCGCGCCGATGAAACCGATTGCATACAGACCCTGTTGACCCTACTCGAACTCGCCGACGACAGCCGCCGACGCATCGACGACTATGCCCGCAAGCTGGTCGAGGCGGTGCGCGTGGAAACCCGCAATCAGGGCGGGATCGACGCCTTTCTGCACCAGTACGGCCTGTCCACCCAGGAAGGCGTGCTGCTGATGTGCATCGCCGAGGCCCTGCTGCGGGTGCCCGACGATGAGACCCGCGAGCGCCTGATCCGCGACAAGCTGGCCGGGGCTGACTGGCAGCAGCACCTGGGGCAAAGCAGCTCGTGGTTCGTCAACGCTTCCACCTGGGCGCTGATGCTGACCGGCAAGGTGGTGCGCATGCACGGTTATCAGGGCAGCACGCCGAACGCGGCCATGCGCCGCCTGATCGCCCGGCTGGGCGAGCCGGTGGTGCGCGAGTCGGTCAACCAGGCGATGAAGATCATGGGCCGGCAGTTCGTCATGGGCCGGACCATCGACGAGGCCATAGCCCGCGCCCGCGCCTGGCAGGACAAGGGCTACCGCTATTCCTACGACATGCTGGGCGAGGCGGCCCGGACCATGGCCGACGCCCGGCGCTATTTCAAGAGCTATCGTGACGCCATCGCGGCGATCGGCAAGGAAGCCAACGGCCGGGGACCGATCCCGTCCCCCGGTATCTCGGTCAAGCTGTCGGCCCTGCACCCGCGCTACGAGATCGGCAACGCCGAACGGGTGCTGGACGAACTGGTGCCGCGGCTCAAGGCGCTGTGCAAGGACGCGGCGCGCTACGCCATCGGCCTGAACATCGACGCCGAGGAGGCCGACCGGCTGGATATCTCCCTGGATGTCATCGACAGCATCTCCGGCGACCCGGAACTCAAGAACTGGCAGGGCTTCGGCGTGGTCGTGCAGGCCTACCAGAAGCGCGCGCCCCTGGTGCTGGACTGGCTGGCGGAGCTGGCCCGGCGCGATGGGCGGCGGTTCATGATCCGGCTGGTCAAGGGCGCCTACTGGGACATGGAGATCAAGCGCGCCCAGGAACTGGGCCTGGCCGGCTATCCGGTGTTCACCCGCAAGGCCAACACCGATGTGTCCTATCTGGCCTGCGCGCGCAAGCTGTTCGCCAACAGCGACGTGTTCTATCCGCAGCTGGCCACCCACAACGCCCACACCATCGCCGCGGTGCTCGAATTCGCCGGCAACAGCACCGACTTCGAGTTCCAGCGCCTGCATGGCATGGGCGAGGAACTGTACGAGCAGGTCGTCGAGCGCGACCAACTCGGCGTCGGTTGCCGGATCTACGCCCCGGTCGGCCAGCACGAGGACCTGCTGGCCTATCTGGTACGCCGGCTGCTGGAGAACGGCGCCAACAGCTCCTTCGTCAACCGCATCCAGGACGAGAACCTGGCCGTGGACGAGATCATCGCCGATCCCATCGCCACCGTGCGCGGCTCCAGCAGCATTCCGCACCCCAGGATTCCCCTGCCCAAGGATATCTACGGGGCGCGGCGCGCCAACGCCAAGGGCCTGGATCTGAGCGACCGGACCGTGCTCATGGCACTGGCGCGGGATATGGCGCAAGCCGGTGACTGGACCGCCGGCCCCATT
>CAYMHN010000170.1:0-7581 GCA_964390235.1 uncultured Candidatus Competibacteraceae bacterium | reverse complement strand
CTACAGCAGGCCCCGCCGGCCAAAGCCAAGGCGCCCCGCGACCTCGCCGTGTCGCTGCACGAGGAGAACGGCACCATCGCCCTGGAGCTCTTCGTGGGCGCAAGCATCGGTGAAAACCTGTTGGACAAGTTGTCGAAGCTGAAGCCGTTGCCGATGGACGAGTCCGGCGACGAGGCGGGCCTGCGCATTATTCGCGGCCTGGCCCGGACGCTGGAACACCAGCAGTACAATGAAGGAGAATACCTGTCGCTGACCCTCGACAGCACGCCGCTGCACTGACCGCGCCGATCCGGACCGGGATACATTTCTTGCGTACGTTCATCTGCGATCTGGGGTATAAGCGGCATGAGGCCAAAATCATCCAGGCGTTCACAAGATCGGTCCTGCCAATGAGGGAAGGAGTCCGAAATGGAAGTTGTGGAACATGAAATCGGGGGCGTGACTGTGATTGTGCTCAAGGGGCGCATGGACAGCAATACGTCGGGCGGATTGGAATCGGTGCTGTTCGAGCGGGCCAAGAGCTGCGGTGCCATGGTCGTAGACCTCAAGCACGTCCAGTATGTAAGTTCAGCCGGCCTGCGGGTCTTGCTCAAGACCGCAAAGATTTCTCGCGCCGCGGAGAACCGCATGGCGCTTGCCGCCCTCAGTCCACAGGTTCACGAAGTCTTCGAAATCAGCGGCTTCATTGCGATCTTCGAGATTTTCGACGATGCCGACAAGGCGGTAAGCGCCATCGGTTGAGGTTTAGTCCACCGGCAGTGTGAGCGACCCCCGAGAGAAATCGATCATGATGAAATGGCTTGATAGGCTGTTTCGCCCGCCTTCCCCGACCAAGCGGGAGAAGCCAGAGGAAATCCTCTATGGCATCGACGAGCGGCCAGGCGCTTACGTCCTTTTCAGCGTCGGCATACAGCACGTCCTCCTGTCCCTGATGTTCAGCATTTACGCCGTCCTGGTGGGCAGCGGCATCGGCCTCGATCACGCCGAAACGACTCGTTTCGTGGGCTCCACATTGTTCATCATCGGCCTCGGCACCGTCCTTCAGGCGGTGCGCAGCCGGTTCACCCCGGGCCTTCTGTTCGTCGGCATTCCCAGCCCCATTTCCATGGCCGTCTATACCGCGGTGGTCGTGGAATACGGCCTCGGGGCGGCGATGGGAGCCATTTTGTTGTCCCACATCGTCATCATCTCGCTGGCCCGGTTTCTCCCGCGCATGCGCCCGCTCTTCCCCCCGGAGGTGATCGGCGTCGTCGTGCTAATGCTGGGCGTTTCGCTGGTGGCCGGCGGCATGGGGCGAAGTACCGGACTGATCGCAAGCGCCGGCGTGTCGGCGGGAGCGATCCTTGCGGCGCTTGCCACCATCGTCTGCATCGTGGTGTTCTCGGTATGGGGCTCGCGTCAGCTGCGCACCATCGCGGTGCTCATCGGAATGGCGGTCGGCGTCGTCGTCGCCTTTATGACCGGCGTCACCAGCATGGCCGCGTTCAGCGGCGTGGCCGACCTGCCGCTGATTGCCGTGCCGTTCCTGAGCACCCCCCTGCCGATCCCCCAGTTTGTCCCGGCAGCTATCTTCGCGATCTTTCTGGTGGAGCTTTTCGGCGCCATGGACCAGTTCGGCTGCGGGCTGACCATGGACAAGCTGAACGATGCCAACTGGCGCAGGGCGGACATGTTGCTGGTCTCGCGCACAGTGATCACCTTCTCGCTTACCAATGTGCTCCATGGTCTCACCGGCACGATGACGAGCGCCACCTCGAGCGCCAATATCGGCCTTGCCCATTCCAGCGGCGTGATGGCGCGCAACGTCGGCTTGGTGGCCGGCGCGATCCTGTGCCTCATCGGGTTTGTGCCGGCCGTCCCGGCGCTGATCGTCTATACGCCGGCGCCGGTAGTCGGCGCCATTTTGGTCTATACCGCATCGTTTATGATTGTCGCTGGCATGGACCTGATCCTGTCGCGTCTGCTCAACATGAAGCGAACCTTCACGGTCGGCCTGTCCATCGTCGTGGGCCTGGCGGTCATGCTGCTTCCGGAGCTTGTCGAGGAGGCACCGACCTGGAGCCGCACGATCTTCGAATCCGGTCTCACCACGGCGGCCCTGGCAGCGATCCTGCTGAATGCCATCTTCCGGATCGGCGTAAAGCGCCGCAGCGAGACGGCGCTTGCCGGCCCCGACCCCGGGCACGCCGCAGCGGTGTTCCTGGAACACAACGGAAAGATCTGGGGGGCCCGCAAGGATGTCATCATGCGCGCCGGCATCGCGGTGGGAGAGGCCCTGGAGGCCATTGAGGATGCCGGCGTCGTCAAGGGCCCAGTCACCTTGTCGGCCAGCTTCGATGAATTCGATCTCGCCTGCCGGCTGAGCTATCCAGGCAAGCCGCTGGCCCTCAATGACCATGAGCCCGTGGACGCCAAGGCCATGCTCGATGAAGAAGACGATGGCGCGCTCGACGCTGCCATGATGCGCATGTCATCGATGCTGGTGGCCCGGCTGGCCGACCGGGTGCGATCGACCGAGCGAAACGGAATTGCCGAACTCAGACTTCACTTCAACCATTGACCTCAAGAACCCTGCATTCACTCAACCAGCACCTCCTGCGCGGCCAGCCCGCTTTGTGCCTGGGTCGTCGCAAGCGCTCGTGCGCGTGCCGCACTGGTGCTGCCAGGTGCCATCAGGCCAAAGAACCCGGTTTAGTTCGCCTCCTCCAGGCCCAGTTCCGCAAACCTCGGCGCCAGGCCAGCCCTGACTTGGAATCAGTGCTCGAAGTGCAGTGTGAGCTTGCGGCGCGCCCCTTCAGCGCTTTGCGAAAGACGGTCCACATAGCGCCGGATCATATAGCCGGCCAGATTCGCTAACTGCTGTTCGTCTTCCAGAATGGCCTCGATGCTTGGGCGCTCGGTCGGCGCTTCGAGCTTCTCGCCTTGGTAGACGACGAAGACGTCCAGGTTGAACTCGTCGAACCGCGCTCCCAACTCCATGTTGCCTTTTGCCAAGCCGTGACTGAACAGGATTTCCAGGCTCTCAGACGCAGCTTGCACAGCGCGGTCGATCACATCACGTCGCGCTCCCCAGAGGTTGCCCTGGCGCTCCAGGAACTCCCGCACGAACTCGTAAGGGGCCGCCCCTTGCGTTACGGGCGCGAAGATTTGCCCGCCACGATGTTGCCGATGCCGTTGGCTTTTACGCCGCTACTGCTGCGGGACATGTCGATGCGCTTCCATTCGGTATCGTTCATGCGCTGCACGCTGACCAGTACGCCTAGGTTGTCGACGCTGTTGACAACGGCCATCAAGGCGAACAGCGGCAGCAGCATCAACTCGATGCGCCAAGCCGCCAGGGCTAGCTGGGGAACGCCGACCAGTGGCGTCTGCCCCAGTTGAGCGAGCGCGGCCTAGTCGAACAGCCCCAATGCGAACGACAGAGTCACCCCGACAATCAATCCGAACACGAGAGCAAAAAGCTTCAAGGCGCCGCGGCCGAAGACCGCGATCATGATTATGATGGCGAGGGTGGCGCTGGCTATAAGCAGATGCTCAACGTCAATCGTGGCACTTTGGTCGGCCATGTAAAAAGTGCTGCCGGAGAAACGGATCAAGGCCGGGCGTGCAAGCGACACTCCGAGCATGAACACCACCACGCCGCAGACCTCGGGAGGAAAGTGTTTACGCAAGCGGCGAAGCATCCGCGCCACACCCGTCTCCAGTAAGCCGAGGAAGAGTGTCATAGTGGCCATCAGCCCCACGCCGCCAAGTATTCCTGCCTGTATCATTGCAGGCAGAAGCACCGGGTAGGAATATGGACAGCGAGATCGCCGCTACCGAGCGGCGCTCGCCTTGACTGCACTATGGTCGCTATCGCGATCGCCAGGATGCTAGAGGTGATCAGTGCGCTGGTCTGGCCAGGGTCGAGGCCGATCTCCTGGGCAGCCACCACCGGATAGATCATGAACCTGAGCGCAAGGCCGGCATGCTGCAGACTAAGTACCAGGACGGTCGCCGAAGGCGGACGGTCGTCTGTGCCGTAGGTTAGTTGATCGGGTTTGCGTGCCAAGGTTTGAAGCCCCCGATACCGCGCGAAGCAAGGCTCGCACCGTCAAGATGCGCCCGCGGTAACAATCGACGCAAGAAGTCCTTGCTTGGCCCTGCCAAGTTGGTGTCAGGGCTTGCGACCTGGGAGCCAAGGATGTTTGTTCTAGCAGTCCTGGCTGGCGCTGCTGCACTGCCACATGCGAGGCAATGCCCAGGAAGCCTTGCAATGGCGCGGGTTTGTGGTCCTTACGGGCGCAGAGCTTTCGGACGCCAAGGCCAAGCGCGATGAGAATACGACGCTGCGATGATGCGCATGTCCTCGACACTGGTTGCTCGGCTTGCCGATGGGGTGCGGTCCACGGAGCGAGATGGAATGGCCGAGCTCAGACTTAGCTTCAACCACTAACATGACTTATGCAAAGACGCTCAGCGCGAGGGGCGATCAGAAGTCACTCGACCGAGATCTTCGCCGCTTCGACTGCACCGCGCATGCGCATGAGCTCCCGCTCAATCTCGTCGCGGAATGCCTCAGGCGAGCCATCGATCTCGACCGCCTCCTGCGCACCGAGCGCACCCAGCACATGCGGCATTGCGAGCACTCGTGATAAGGCCGCGCTCAGGTGCTGGACGATGGCCGGCGGAGTGCCTCCTGGTGCCATCAGACCAAAGAATCCCATCCAATTCAGATCATGCAGGCCCAGCTCCCCGAATGTCGGCACCTCAGGCAACGAGCGGGAGCGCTCGGTCCCCGAGACAGCAAGCGCCCGCAGCTTGCCGACGCGTATCAACGCCAGCGAGGTTGGCAGATTGTCGTAGACCACCTGGATGTGGCCCTTGACGGCCTCGGCGAGCGCCGGCCCCATGCCGGGGTAAGCCACGTGCACAATGTCGGTCCCGGTCGCCAACTTGAACTGCTCGCCAAGCAGATGGCTGACCGACCCCTGGCCCGGCGAGCCATAGCTCAGCTTGCCTGGTTGCGCGCGGACAAGCGTCACGAGTTCGGTCACTGTGGCAGCAGGCACCCCGGGGTGCACGGACATGACGTTAGGCACCGCCGCTATCTTGCCGATTGGCGCAAGGTCGACGAGAACATCGAACGGCAGGGTCCTGTAAGCCGTCGGGTTAATGGCGAGCGTGGAGGCCGTGCCTATGCCTATGGTGTAGCCATCTGGCCGTGCTCGGGCCAGCATTTCGGTGCCGATCGAGCCGCCGGCCCCGGCCCGGTTGTCGACCACCACTGCCTGGCCAAGCACCTCGCTCAGCCCTTCGGCAACGATGCGGCCGATTGCATCGGTTGAACCGCCGACTGCAAACGGCACTATCAACGTGATGGACCGACTCGGGTAGGCGCCCTGTTCGGCCGCGGACACTGCAATCATGAAGCCGAGCAGCACCGCGAAAACAAGCCCGGTTCGACGCGCCAGAGCAACCATTTCCGTCCCTCCCTCCCTCCAGCCACTGGTCATCATTTCGGCCGGGGCAGCACGCATGATCCAGCCCTGGATCATCGCAGTGCCGGGCTCGCACTGTCCAGGCACACTGACCGATCCCCGTCGAGCGGTCAAGTTGCGATGTCCTTGGCGGCGGTGTGTGCGCCAGGGCGAGGCGGTGCCTGGGAGGCTTTGCGGTGGCGGGCTTTGTGCTATGGTGCGGCCGGGTGGAGGTGAAGAGAGATCGATGCTCGACTCGGAGACGGGCGGTTGCAACTGGTGCTGCGCAACGACTTGGCGGAGATCGAGCGACTGGCCGCGGCGGTCAGCGATTTCTGTGAGGCCCATGCGCTGCCCCCGGAAGCGGTCTTCCACCTCAATCTGGTATTGGAAGAGCTGGTAACCAACATCGTGAGCTATGGCTACGACGAGGGCGAGGCGACACACGAGATTGCGGTGCGCCTCGAGCGTGAGACGTCCGGTGTCATTGTCGAGGTCGTCGATGACGGCCGACCATTCGATCCGCTGTCGGTTCCGGTTCCCGATCTGGAGGCTTCGGTCGAGGATCGCCAGATCGGCGGCCTCGGCGTTCATTTCCTCCGCACGCTGATGCACGACCTCAGCTATCACCGCAACGATGGGCGCAACCATCTGAGTTTCCGCAAGCCGCTGTAACGGAAGCTATTGCGTCAGGTAGGCCCGACGGACTGCCAGCGCCGTTATGTCGTCAAAGGCGGAGGAGTCGCCAACGAAAGCTGACAGGGCATCGCCCACAGCGTGGACCAACTCCTCGAGCGGTGCGGTCGTCCGCTCCTGCAACACCGAGAATGCCTGCTTCAGTGAACATGTCCCCGCTGGCTGCTATTGCCTCGGTGATCCCGTCGGTAAACACAAACAACGTTTCGCCCGCCTCATCGCGAAGATTTCGACGGGCTGGTCGGGAGTCGGTGCGGCGGGAATATGGTAGGCACCATCGCCATCTGCAGCTTGCGGCCGGCATCAAGCTCCTGTTCCAGCCGCACCAGATGGCGCGCCCTCTCATCCCGCAGGCGCTTCTCCTCCAGCGTCGCGCCCACGCGTGCCCGCAGGAGAACCGGATTGAATGGCTTCTGCAGAAAATCGACGGCACCGAGCTCGATGCACCGCACGACACTGTCGATCTCACCCTGGGCCGACAGCATGACAACCGGCACCTCGCTCAGTCGCCGGTTGGCGCCCTTCCGCTCAAGCACCTCATAGCCGTTGCACTGTGGCGTCATCACATCGAGCAGAACGAGGTCAAGCACATCGCGATCCTTCCCCGTCAGTTCCTTGGCTGTGACCACGACCACTGGAACATCGCTCCACGCCACATTGCGGCGGAAAAGATCGAGGAACTCGACGCCATCCATCACCGGCATCATGATATCGAGAAGAATCAGCGATGGTGGGGAGTGGTCTGCCAATCAGTCAAGGGCCACAGCTCCGTTCTCGGCCTCCACCGCCTTCAGGCCCAACTGCTCTATCGCGTGGCGCGCCAAGTCACGGCTGTCAGGTCGTCATCGACCACCAGCACGGGGCCGCTGTCGGGGTTGCAAAAGCGGTTGAGAAGCGCCCGCAGCTTCGCTCTGTCCACCGGCTTGGTCACGAAGCCCGACGCGCCGAGCGATACCCCGATGCCGGACTCGTGGACCGGCGTCACCATGATGACGGGTATGTTCCCTACATTTGGATCCGACTTGAGCGCCGTGGAGCTGCCACCTCGGGTGCGGCTTCTAGGCTTGCCCGATCCGGAACTTCGTTTCATGCACGGGATCTCCAGGCGCGACTCGTTGGACATTCAGCCGAGCCGCCCTATCCCGTAGTTCGCAAGTCGGCGGCGCAGCCAGAAGGGACTGATCTCCAGCACCGTGGCGCCCTCCGGTCGGCACAGGGTTCGATCACCTTGGCCTGCTTGGTGACCCGCGGGCCTTCGGTTCGGGGCCTTCGGTGTGGCGGCTTCGGTTTTCCGCCGCTTCGGCTTCGGGGCGCCCTCGGCCGGCTTCTTGGCTGCCTTGGTCTTTGTCCCCTTGGGCTTGCGCGGCTTCTTCGCGGCGGTGGCGGTGGTCTGTTCGGTCTTCGTGGTCATGATCGTGGTCTCCTG
>CAYMHN010000169.1:0-7594 GCA_964390235.1 uncultured Candidatus Competibacteraceae bacterium | reverse complement strand
GATTCCTCGCCGCTGACGTACAGCGTGCGCCAGGCACGGGCCAGATGCGCCTGGGTCTGCAACAGGAGGGTGGACTTGCCGATGCCGGGATCGCCGCCGATCAGCACCACCGAGCCGATCACCAGACCGCTGCCCAGCACCCGATCCAACTCGCCGATACCGGTGAGCAGCCGGGTCTCCTCGCCCAGCGTGACCTCGGCCAGGCTTTGCACCTGGCTGTCGGTGCGGCCGGTATAGCCGTTCAAGCGGCCGCCGCGGGTCGCGGACTGATCTCCCCCGACCACGGTTTCGATCAGACTGTTCCAGGCACCGCAGTCGGGGCAGCGGCCAATCCATTGGGCCGACTGGGCACCGCACTCGTTGCAGACATGGACGGTTCGGGCTCGGGCCATGGCGTTGGATCTCGATCAGGGGTAATCGTTGCCGTAGTGGTCCGGCGCGAAGCTCTCGAAGCTGGTGTACTGACCGAGAAAGGTCAGTCTTACCGAGCCGATCGGGCCATTGCGCTGCTTGCCGATGATGATCTCGGCGATGCCTTTCTGTTCGGTTTCCGGGTGGTAGACCTCGTCGCGGTAGATGAAACAGATGACATCGGCATCCTGCTCGATGCTGCCCGATTCGCGCAGATCGGACATGATCGGGCGTTTGTCGGCACGCTGTTCCAGGCTGCGATTGAGCTGCGACAAGGCGATCACCGGCACGTGCAGTTCCTTGGCCAGCGCCTTGAGGGCGCGGGATATTTCGGCAACTTCCTGGGCTCGATTCTCGCTGAACCCCGCCACCCGCATCAACTGGATATAGTCGACGATGACCAGCCCCAGCTGGCCATGCTCGCGGGCCAGGCGCCGGGCGCGGGCGCGCAGCTCGCTGGGGGTCAGATCGGAGGAGTCGTCGATGAACAGCTTGGCCTCGTTGAGCATGGTGATGGCCGAAGTCAACCGCGGCCAGTCGTCGTCGGTCAGCTTGCCGGTGCGGATGCGATGCTGATCGATCCGCCCGAGCGAGGACATCATGCGCATGGCCAGGTGCTCGCCGGGCATCTCCATGCTGAACACCGCCACCGGTTCCTTGACCTGGATCGCCACATTCTCGGCGATATTGATCGCGAATGTGGTCTTGCCCATCGAGGGCCTCCCCGCCACGACGACGAGGTCGCCACGCTGCAGGCCGGCGGTCAGCTCATCGAAATCGGTCCAGCCGGTGGGGATGCCGGTGACCGGATTGTCGAGCTGGAACAGCTGATCGATCCGGTCGACCGCCCGGGTCAGCAGCTCGCTGATCCCGACGAAGCCGGCTTGGGTACGGGCACCCGATTCGGCGATGGCGAACACCCGCTCCTCGGCCGTGTCCAGCAGTTCGCGGCTGGAGCGCCCCTCGGGATTGTAAGCGTTGTTGGCGATCTCGCCGGCGACCTGGATCAGCTGGCGCAGGATGGCGCGCTCACGCACGATGTCCGCATAGGCACGGATATTGGCCGCGCTGGGAGTGTCACGGGCCAGGACCGCCAGATACGCCATGCCACCCACGCGGTCCAGCTGGTGCTGCCCGTCCAGCCATTCCTTGAGGGTGATCACGTCGAATGGCGAGTCGCGCTCGGCCAGTTCCTGAATGGCGGTGAAGATGGTGCGGTGCGCGGCGTGATAAAAGTCGGACTCGGTGATCCGGTCGGCGATCAGATCCCAGGCGCTGTTGTCCAGCATCAGGCCGCCCAGCACCGCCTGCTCGGAATCGATCGAGTGGGGCGGAACCTTGAGCGACTCGACGGCCTTGTCCCTGCGGTCTGTTGGCGCAACTGGCGGCATGGAGACGGTCTCGAAACAACGGAACCACCCCGACGCGTGCCGGCTGACGTCGGGGCAGGTGCTTAGTGTAGCGTAAATGGCGGGGACCGGGCTCGCTTTCTTCGAGTTCCGCGAGCCGGCATTTTATCTTTTTAAAACAGCCTATTAAGCTGAAACAACATTGACACGAACGGTGACTTCGACCTCGCTGTGCAAGTGCAGCGGGACATCGTGCTCGCCGATCTGACGGATCGATCCCTCGTTCATGCGTACTTCGCGCTTGGCCAGCTCGATACCGGTGGCGTTGATGGCCTCGGCGATCTCGGAGGGGCCGACCGAACCGAACAGACGGCCTTCGTTACTGGCATTGGCGGCAATCGTGACCACCAGATCAGTCAGCCGTTCGGCGCGTGACCGGGCATTGCTCAGGGCATCGGCGGCGGCTTTTTCCAGTTCGGAGCGACGCGTCTCGAAGCGGGCGATGTGCTCCGCCGTGGCGGGGGTCGCCTTGCCCTGGGGGATTAGATAGTTGCGGGCATAGCCCGGCTTGACCTTGACCTGGTCTCCAAGTTGACCCAGGTTTTCAACACGTTCTAGCAGAATGACTTCCATCGGTGATACTCCGTAAATCAGGATGAGGCTTAGCGAGTTGCCGGTTTCACCCGGGCGCGGAAATCGATCCAGGCATCGGCGATGGCCAGTATCAGCAGGAACTGCCACAGCGCCGGCAGCAGCAGCAGCGCCAGATAGAACACCACCAACCAGGCCGTGCGCAGCCCGACTTTGGTCGCCAGTCCGTGGACCACGGCCAATCCCTGGAACAGGTAGACCGCGATCAGCGCCAGACAGAGATTGACCAGCAGCGGCAGGGACAGTACCAAGGACAGGCCGATCAGGGCCGCGGTGAAGGCCGCCAGCGGGCGGCCCAGGCGCAGGCTCTGGAATTCCTCGGCGAAACCGCCCGGATTGTACAACAAGGCTTGCCACCAGCGGCCCAGCAACAAGGCGATCAACAGACTGACCAGCATGGTCATGACCAGCTGACCCGGCGCCAGCGGCGCCCAGGCGTCGAACACCGCGGCAAACTGGGCCTGCATGTCGGGACTGCTGAATACCCCGGCGCTGGCCAGCTGGGACAGCATCTCGCCGGTCACTTCCCGCCACCAGGCGGCCGGGTCACCGAGTATCAGGTAGAAGCCGAGCACGGCGATTCCACCCAGCAAGGCGGCCAGCTGCAAGGTGATGGCCAGCGAGATGGTCGCGCGCAGCACGCTGGCCAGGATCAGCAGGGGTAGCCAGAGCAGCAAGGCCAGGGCCACGGCCAACGACGGAACGCCGATGGCCAGCAGCGCGAGCAGGCTGCCGCCGACCGTGGCGATGACCACCACCAGCAGGCCTTGCCGAGGACCTTCGCGTAGCGTGTACAGGGCAACCGCGGCCCCGCCGAACATGGCCACGGGTGGTACCAGCAACGACAGAACCGCGCTGACGGCGGCCACCAGGGCCGCCAGCAGCGGGCCGCGCATCACCAGTGCAGCCAGGCCGCGCATGATTCGAACCTTATGGGCGCACCGCGTTCAGTGCTGGTCCGTGTAGGGCAGCAGGGCCAGATAGCGGGCGCGTTTGACGGCCGTGGACAGCTGCCGCTGGTAGCGCGCCTTGGTGCCGGTGATGCGACTGGGGACGATCTTGCCGGTTTCGGTGATGTAGTTCTTCAGGGTCGCGATATCCTTGTAGTCGATTTCCTTGACGTCATCGGCGGTAAAGCGACAGAACTTCTTGCGACGGAAAAAACGGGACATGAATACACCTCTCAAACGGATGGGATTTCGATGTGCTCGGCATGCAGAACCAAGGCGCCGTCGGCATGCCGATGGCTGGCTCGGGCCAGAAAGCCGCTCACCTGAACGGCATGGCCGACGGCCAGAGGGCGCGTCGCGGCATGCAGTCTGGCGCCACAGGCCATGACCGGCAGGCGGCAGCGAACCTCGCGCGGCAAATCGGCTTCACGCCGGGCGGAGCGGTGGTCGAGCATGAAACGAATGATCGGCACGCCGGCCGGAGAAAACCGGCAGGGTTCAATGCGGCTGACGATACCGCCGAGAACGATCCGGTTTTCCATGGTGGCGGCGGGTCAATCCCTGACGGTCTGCGCTTCGCCGGTTTCCTCGTCGCTGTCGGTCGACTCGGTATCCTCGTCGGCGTCATCGTCACGGGCCAGGATCGACTTGGGCTCGTTGTCGTCGTCGCTGGAGTCGCGCTGCTCGTCACGGCTCTTGGCCAAGGGCGACTGCTCGGTATCGGGACCGGGACGATTGATGGTCAGCTTGCGCAGTACCGCGTCATTGAACCGGAACGCGCTTTCCAGCTCGTCGAGCGCGGTCTGGGTGCACTCGACATTCATCAGGACGTAGTGCGCCTTGTGCAGCTTCTGTATCGGGTAGGCGAGCTGTCGCCGGCCCCAGTCCTCGAGGCGGTGGATCTGACCGCCATCGGCCTCGATCATGCCGCGGTAGCGCTCGATCATGGCGGGCACCTGCTCGCTCTGATCGGGGTGTATCATGACAACGATTTCATAATGGCGCATGTAAGCTCCCCATGGCTTTAGTCAGCCTCCCGCTGGATGCGGCGGTGAGGCAAGGAGTCGAGTAAACTACTAATGATAGCCGTCAGGTCTGTTTTGAGCAAGCCAACAGATGACCGCGTTGACGGACCGCTTCGAACAGGGCGATCCCGGTGGCGACCGAAACATTCAGACTCGGCACACTGCCGGCCATGGGAATGCGGACCAGCTGGTCGCAGTGCTCACGGGTCAGGCGGCGCAAACCCTTGGCCTCGGCGCCCATCACCAGAGCCAGCGGACCGTTCAGATCGGCCTGATAGAGGCTGACCTCGCCTTCGCCAGCCATGCCCACCAGCCACAGGCCGTGCTCCCGGAGCTGGCGCAGGGTGCGGGCCAGGTTGCCGACCCGGATGAAGGGCACGGTCTCGGCGGCGCCACAAGCCACCTTGCGTACCGTCGGAGTCAGCCCCGCCGCGCGGTCGGCCGGGGCGATCACGGCGCCGACCCCGGCCGCATCGGCGGTGCGCAGACAGGCCCCCAGATTGTGCGGATCCTGGATTCCGTCCAGCACCAGCACCAGCGGAGGTCGCGGGCCATCGCTCAGCAGCCGGGGCAGGTCGGGTTCATCGTGCTCGGCGGATCGTAGCCGCAGGGCGATACCCTGATGGCGCAGACCTCCGGTCAGTCGATCGAGTTCGGGACGCTCGAGCTGTTGCGGGACGATGCCGCACTGCCGGATCAGCTCGATGATCTCATGCAGTCGCTGTTGACGGATCCCCGTTTGCAGCCACAGAACCTCGATCCGCTCCGGTCGGGTGCGCAGCACCGCGGTGACCGCATGCAGACCATAGACCAGTTCGCTCATCGGCGGCGACGAGATTTGCCGCGACCGCGTGGCTTGCGCTCGGACGAGGCGCTATTCGCCACCGGTTCGAAGTCGATCTTGCGCTCGTCCAGATCGACCCGGATCACCCGGACTCGCAGCCGATCGCCAAGCCGGTAGACATTGCCGCCGCGCTCGCCATGCAGGCGCTGACCGAGCGGATCGAAATGGTAGTAATCATTGCTCAGCGAGGTGACATGGATCAGCCCCTCGACGAACACCTCGTCGAGGGACACGAACAGGCCGAAGGAGGTGACCGCGCTGACCGTACCGGTGAACTCGGTGCCCACCTTGTCCAGCATGAATTCGCATTTGAGCCACTCGACGGCATCGCGGGTGGCCTCGTCGGCCCGCCGCTCGGTCATCGAGGTATGCTCGCCCAGCAGCACCATGTCGTTGTGGCCGTAGTGGAAATCCCGCGCCTTGCCGCCCTGCAGGACATGGCGGATGGCGCGGTGCACCAGCAGGTCCGGGTAGCGGCGGATGGGCGAGGTGAAATGGGCGTAGGCATCCAAGGCCAGGCCGAAATGACCTTGATTGTCCGGGCTGTAGACCGCCTGCGACAGCGAGCGCAGCAACATGGTCTGGATCAGGTGGAAATCGACCCGTTCGCGGGCCTGGTCCAGCAGTTCGGCGAAATCGCGTGGTCCGGGTTTCTCGCCGCCGCCCAGCATCAGGCCGAGCGGGCCCAGAAAGCCGCGCAGCTGCTCCAGCTTGTCCATGCCCGGACCCTCGTGAATACGGTACAGGGTCGGCATCTTGTGGCGCTGGAGAAACTTCGCCGCCGCCACATTGGCGGCGATCATGCACTCCTCGATCAGCCGGTGGGCATCGTTGCGCTGAATCGGCACGATGCGCTCGATCTTGCGGTCGGCGCCGTATTCGATCTCGGTCTCCAGGGTATCGAAATCGATGGCATGACGCCGCTTGCGTGCCTTGTGCAACACCTTGAACAACCGGTACAACTCGTCCAGGTGCGGGACCAACCGGCGGTACTGCTCGCGCAGCTCCGGATTATGCTCGACGATGATCTCGGCCACGGTTTCGTAGGTCAGGCGAGCATGCGAGCGCATCACCGCCTCGCGGAACCGCGAGCGCAGGATTTTGCCCTCGGGGCTGATGGTCATCTGACAGGCCAGACACAGCCGGTCGACCGCCGGGTTGAGCGAGCACAGGCCGTTGGAGAGGGCTTCCGGCAGCATCGGGATGACCCGGTCCGGAAAGTACACCGAGGTGCCACGCCGGTATCCCTCGCTATCCAGCGGTCTGCCCGGGCGCACATACCAGGCGACATCGGCGATGGCCACGGTCAGCAGCCAGTTGTCGCCGCGGCGCTCGCAATGTACCGCGTCGTCGAAGTCGCGGGCGGTAATGCCGTCGATGGTCACCAGGGGCAGCCGGCGCAGATCGGTGCGTCCCTGCTTGGCGGCCTCGGGCACCTCGGCTGCGTGACTGTCCGCCTCGTCCAGCGCCTGCCGTGGCCATTCGAAAGGGATGTCGTGGCTGTACAGGGCGATCTCGACTTCCATGCCCGGCGCCATGTGTTCGCCGAGAATTTCCCGGATGCGGCCGATCGGCGGACTGTGTTTGCTGGGCTGCTCGATCAGTTCCAGTACCACGATCTGACCCGGCACGGCCTGGCCCTGATACTCCGGCGGGACCGCGATGTCGTGGCTGATGCGCTTGTTGTCCGGGACGACGAAGCCGATGCCGCTCTCCCGGAAGAAGCGCCCCACCACCCGTTGGGTATTGCGCTCCAGCACTTCGACCAGAGCCCCCTCGCGGCGGCCGCGCTGATCGACGCTGCGAATCCGCATCACGGCCCGGTCGCCATGCAGCAGCTGGCGCATGTGGCGCGGCGGGATGAACAGATCGCCGCCACCCTCGTCGGGGCGCAGAAAACCATGTCCGTCGGGGTGACCGATGACCCGACCCTTGACCAGGTCCATCTTCTTGACCACGCCGTAGCCCTGGCGACGGTTGCGGATCAGTTCGCCATCCCGCTCCATGGCCCCCAGACGTCGTTCCAGGGCTTCGCTTTCGGTGTCATCGAGCGCCCATTCCCGGCACAGCGCCTGCCAGCTCAGTGTCATGCCCCGCTGGCTCAGGTAGTCGATGATGAATTCGCGACTGGGCACGGCCCGACCGTACTTGGCGTTCTCGATCGGGTAGTTCGGATCCTGTCGGCGCCAATCCCGGCCGGTTTTCTTGTTGGGCATGAGCAGTCTATCGATGGTTCTGTGGGTGATTGACGGGGTCGGAATTGGATCGTATCATTGCGGCCTCATCGCGCAAGCGATAGCCCCATCTTGGCCGAGGTGGCGGAATTGGTAGACGCGCTGGCTTCAGGTGCCAGTGGGGGAAACC
>CAYMHN010000168.1:0-7602 GCA_964390235.1 uncultured Candidatus Competibacteraceae bacterium | reverse complement strand
ATATCCACGGTTTCCGGCGCGACAATCTGGCCGTGGAGGTCGCCGATTGCGCGGGGTCTCGGCGACCTCCACGGCCAGATTGTCGCGCCGGAAACCGTGGATATGCCGCTGGGCTTCGGGCGCGGCCAGCTGGGTCAGGATATCGTCCTGCACCAGCGGCGTGGCGGTAGCGGTCAGGGCGATCACCGGCGCCGGGCGCAGCAAGGGTAACCGGGCGCTGAGCAAGCGGTAATCGGGCCGGAAATCATGCCCCCAGTGGGAGATGCAATGGGCTTCGTCGACCGCGATCAGAGCCGGCGGGCGCTTGGCCAGCAGTTCCGGAAAACCCGGCACCGACAGTCGCTCCGGAGCGATGAACAGGTAATCCAGCAAGCCGTCCAGATAATCGCGGCAGACCTGGCGCGAGGCCTGCCGGTCGCGGCCGGAATGGATCCGTTCGGCGCGCAGACCCAGTTCCTTGAGCTTGCCGACCTGATCCTCCATCAGCGCGATCAACGGCGAGATCACCAGGGTGGTTCCGCCTCGGGCCAACCCCGGCAGCTGGTAGCATAGCGACTTGCCGGCCCCGGTCGGCATCACCAGCAGCACGTCGCGCCCGGCCAGCACGTCGCGACATGCCGTTTCCTGATGCGGCCGGAAGCCGGCTAGACCGAATACTTCGCGCAACAAGCGTTCGAGCCGCGGGTCCGCGGCGGGCGGGCTCATGAGTTCTTGGCGGCATGGTTCGGCATCGGGCCATTCTAGCAAGCTGCGGGTTCTCCTACACGACCCCGCCCGGATGTGGTTTAATCAAGTGCAAACCTGCAGCGTTACGGATTCAACCCCGTGAGCGAGAATCTTGTTCTGGAGCATTTGCGCGCCATCCGTGCCACGCTTGCCGATCATGGCGAACGCCTGGATCGCATCGAACTGCGCTTGTCCAGCATCGAGCAGACGGTAGGCAATCTCTACGCACTCGCTGGCAGCGACCGCGACGCCCTTGCTTCCCTGGCTCGCCGCGTCGCGCGGCTGGAGCAGCGTCTGGAATTGTCGGACGGGCCGTAAGCCCGAGATCGCGCGGGCAAATTCTTGCCCGCCCTACTACGCGGCTCCAGACGACGACCGTGCCAGACTTGGCGTCAGGCGGCGAATGAACTCCAGATTGAACATCCCCCACACCACCACCGGCACCACCCCCGGCAGAATCAGATAGCCGAGCTGATAGGCCAGGGCGATGCTATTGCGGCCGAGTTCGGTGGCGGCCAGCGTCGGAATGACGATGGGAATCAGCTGGCCCAGCCGGATCAAGGCCTCGAAATACACCCCCCAGACCTGCACCGGGATCAGGATCAGTGCGCCGATCAGGAATTTCACCAGCCGCGCGCCGAGCGGACCCGGCACCGCCAGGGTCAGGGCCAGCAGCAGCGGCAGGCCGTAGCCATATTGCAGCGCATTGAGGGTGTACACCAGCAAGGTATCCTGCCCCGGTGGCAACTGGACACCGGGCACCAAGCCGGCGCTGAAGCGGGTGACGATATCGACATGATAGCCCTGCCGCTCGACGTCGATAAAGGCCTCCGGATAGAAGGTCAGCAGTGCCACCCGCAGCAGCAGGGCGACCGGCAGGACCACTAGCGGCGCCAGCCAGTACCAGAGCGCGAAGGCCGGCGCCAGCCACAGCAGCACCTTGCCCAGAAAGCCCTTGGCGGAGACCTCAGGCATGAGCTTCCGCTGCCGTCGGCGGTAGCGGAAGCGTGCGCAGCCAGAGGATGAACACGATCATGGCGTCCAGGATGATCAGCACCTGCCACAGATACAGATGCGCCCACTCGAACCAGACCTGGTTCCATTGCAGCAGGTAGAACAGGCTGATGATGCGCACCAGGTTCAGGGCCTGGATCGCCAGAAAACCGACCAGCAGACCGACCAGCTTGTGCAGCCAGGGCGCCGGGAAGGCCAGGATGGCGGCGGTCAGCACGATCATCGCCTCGACCCCGTTGCAGCCCGGCTGGATGGCGACCGCGGCGCCGGTCACGGCGTTGCGCAGGATGATGCCCTCGGCCTTCACGGTACTGTCGAAGGACTGCACGATCCAGGCGCTGATATCGGCCAGGATGGCGGTAAACGGCATGATAAAGCCGGCCTGAACCGGTGCGGTCAGCTCGGCCGCGAATAGCACCACCAGAAGGGTGACAAACAGCAGCAGGCGTTTGCCAGGATGATTCATCGTCGATCGGTTGCCATGGTTGCTCATTAGCATTTCTACCACAGCCACCGAATCGGTGCACCCATCAGGCCACCTGAGCTATGTGCGGTACCGCACAGATAGCGACCGTGCGAGTGAATTATATTGCCCTCGCGGTTTTAGTCCCCTTACCAAGAAGAGCTAATGGCATGAACACAAATATCAGCAAGTTTCTGATAGTGATGGCCGTAATAGCGATTGCCGGCTGCAGCACGACCCCCAAGACCATGGCGCCGGCACCACAACCGGCACCGATAGCGGCGGCGCCGACACCGGCTCCCGGCTACGTGATCGAGGGCGTCCACTTCGAGTTCGACAGGTCGACCCTCAGGCCTTCCGCCACCGCCACACTCAACCAGGTGGCGGCCGAGTTGCGCCAGCAGCCGGGCGTTCGCTACGAGATCACCGGGCACACCGACAGCATCGGGTCGGATGCTTACAACCAGAGACTCTCCGAGCAGCGTGCCGAAGCGGTGCGCGCGTACCTGGTAGGCCAGGGCGTCAACGCGGGTCAGCTCTCCGCGCGCGGCTATGGCGAGACGAGACCGGTGGCGAGCAATGAGACCAGTGAAGGTCGCGCCCAGAATCGCCGTGTCGAGATCAGGCCGGTCCAGTAACGACGCCGGCGATCCTTGCCGTGACGGCCCGCAACCGTCACGGTAGTCCTCCGCTCGATCACTTCAGCATGCACCTCGGATCGGCTATCAAGGGCACGTTGCTCCTTCTGGCCAGCGTTTCACTGCTTGGCGTCACACCGGCGGCGGTGCTCGGAGAGGCGAACACATCCAGCAGTCGTCCGCTGCCACCGGACTACCGCATCCACGCGGACGGTTCGGTCACGCAGCGCGTATGTTTCAACTGGTCGTGCGCGTCGCGGCAGCACCTCACCTTCACCGCCTCGGACCTGGAAGAGGTCGCGCGGCAGATGGCGTTGTGTCCCGGCAGCGGACTTCACGACCGGCTACAGCGGGTGCGCATCGGCATCTGGCAGATGGAGTCACTGGCCCAGAAGTACCAGCCGCTGCTGAACAACGACCAGGCCATCAACGACCATGACCGGGCGTATCAGGGACGCATGGACTGCATCGACAATGCCAGCAACACGACCAGCTTCCTGCACGTGTTGCGTGATCTGGAACTGATCCCGGGATGGTCGATTGCGCCGCAACAGGTGCGCCGAATGTTCTCCTTGGATGTGCACTGGACCGCCGTCCTTATCGACACGCGAGACGCCAAACCCTGGGCGGTCGACGCCTGGTATCGCGCCAATGGCAACCTGCCCTTTGTCATGCCCCTGGCCGCCTGGAAGCGCGAACGGATACCCTGGGAGCCGCCGTTCTCCGCGTTCAACCCCTACCCGCGCTACGCCATCGAACTCTGCGGAGCGTAAGCCGCGAGTCCGCGATCTTCAGTGCATCCCTCTGTATTGCTCCAGACGCACCGATTGGCGCCGCGCGCCCCAGTTACCCGGCCGATCCTCGAACACCCCGGCGCAGGGCGTGGCGCAAAACCGGCAGCACCCAGCGGCCAGATTCCAGTCCGACAGTTCGTACCAGTCGCGGCCGATCAGTTTCTCGCCGCAGCGATGGCAATACGTGCTGCCGCCGCCGACGTCATGGACATTGCCCGTGTACGCGTAGCGCAGGCCGTTGGCCAAAGCGATGCGCCGCGCCCGACTCAGCGTCGCCGGCGGGGTGGGCGGCCGGTCGCGCATCTTCCAGTCGGGATGGAAGGCGGTGAAGTGCATGGGCACGTCCGACCCCAGATGCTCCACCACCCAGCGGGTCATGGCGTCCAGCTCCGCGTCGGCATCGTTGAGGCCGGGGATCAGCAGGGTGGTCAGCTCGAACCAGACCTCGGTCTCGTGCTTGAGGTATTCCAGAGTCTCCAGCACCGCTTGCAAATGGCTGCCGGTGACCTTGTGATAGAAGTCCTCGGTGAAGGCCTTGAGGTCGATATTGGCGGCGTCCATGTACTGGTAGAACTCGGCGCGTGGCGCCGGGCAGACATAGCCGGCGCTCACCGCCACGGTCTTGATGTCCCGCGCGCGGCAGGCTTGCGCCACGTCTATGGCGTATTCGTGGAAGATCACCGGGTCGTTGTAGGTGAACGCCACGCTGCGACAGCCCAGCTCGGCCGCCGCGCGGGCGATGGTCTCGGGTTCGGCCCGGTCCATCAGCGTATCCAGCTCGCGCGACTTGCTGATGTCCCAGTTCTGGCAGAACTTGCAGGCCAGATTGCAGCCGGCGGTGCCGAAGGACAGCACCGGCGTGCCGGGCAGGAAATGAGCCAGCGGTTTCTTCTCGATCGGGTCGATGCAGTAGCCGCTGGAGCGCCCGTAGCTGGTCAGCATGATTTCGCCGTCCACATTGGCGCGCACGAAACACAGGCCGCGCTGGTTCTCGCGCAGCTTGCAGTAACGCGGGCACAGATCGCATTGCAGGCGGCCGTCGTCCAGGGTATGCCAGTAGCGGGTCGGCACCACGCCGGGATCGTCGCGGTGGAGGGTTTCGGTGGTGGTCATGAGTAGCGTCACTCAAGGGATAATACCGGGTATATGGGGATGACCCGCGCATTATCCAGAGCGGACTTGAATCGAGCGCGACCCGTCCCCATGGTTGTTGAAATACAGCAATCCGGAGAACGCCATGTCCGCGATCCGTCAAGCCGCGGTGGCGGGACTGTTCTACCCCGCCGACCGCGCCGAGCTGCTCGACCAGTTGCGCGCCCTGCTGCGCGACAGCCACGCTGATGGTAGCGTACCCAAGGCCATCATCGCCCCGCATGCCGGCTATGTCTACTCCGGCCCGATCGCCGCCAGCGCCTATGCGCGGCTACGGCCGGCCCGTGACCGCATCCGCCGGGTGGTCCTGCTGGGACCCGCGCACCGGATATCCCTGACCGGTCTGGCCACCAGCAGCGCCGAGTTCTTCACCACCCCGCTGGGCGAGATTCCGATCGACCGGGCGGCGCTGGCCGCGATTGCTGATCTGCCCCAGGTCAAGACCTTGGATCGGGCGCACGACCCGGAACACAGTCTGGAAGTCCACCTACCCTTTCTGCAGACCGTGCTGGCGAATTTCACCCTGGTGCCACTGGTGGTGGGTGAAGCCACGCCGGCCGAGGTCGGCGAGGTGCTGGAGCGGCTCTGGGGGGGGCCGGAAACCCTGATCGTGATCAGTTCCGATCTGAGCCACTATCACGACTACGCCACCGCCCGACAGCTGGATCAAGCCACCTGCCACGCCATCGAGACCCTGGATCACCGGGCGATAGGCTACCAGCAGGCCTGCGGCCGGGTGCCGGTCAGCGGCTTGCTGGAAGTGGCCCGGCGCCATGCGCTAAGCGTCGAGACCCTGGACCTGCGCAACTCCGGCGACACCGCCGGGCCGCGTGATCAGGTGGTCGGCTACGGCGCCTGGGCGTTCACGGAGCCTGTGCGTGTATAACCCCCCTGGCGTGTACAGCCCCGACGAGCGCCGCCTACTGCGCACTCTGGCCCATCGATCCATCGCACATGGCCTGGACCGGGGCCGGGCCTTGCAGCCCGAACTCGGCGAGTATCCCCGGCGGCTGCGTGAATGGCGGGCGAGTTTCGTCACCCTGGAGCACCGCGGCCGGCTGCGCGGCTGCATCGGTACCCTGGAAGCCCGTCAACCCCTGGTCCGCGATGTCGCCGAACATGCCTATGCCGCGGCTTTCAACGATCCGCGCTTCCCGCCGCTGAGTCCGGTCGAGGCCGTGGACATCGAACTGCATATCTCGGTGCTCAGTTCGCCCGAACCGCTGCCCTGTGCCAGCGAGACCGAACTGCTGGAGCGGCTGCAGCCCGGTATCGATGGCCTGATCCTCTTCGAGCATACCCGCCGCGCCACGTTTCTGCCCGCGGTCTGGGACGATTTACCGGAACCCCGCGAATTCCTGACCCACCTCAAGCGCAAGGCCGGCCTACCCGTGGATTACTGGTCGGCCGAGCTGCGCTTCGAGCGCTACCGGGCCGAGAGCCTCTGATACGGGTTACAATCCCGTCATCCGAACCGTCAAGCAGGAGAGTGCATGTGTGGCATAGTCGGTGAACTCCGTTTCGATGGACAGTCGGTGGAACTGCCGGCGCTGGATCGCATGAACGCGGCCCAGGCCCGGCGCGGCCCGGACGGTACCGGCTTGTACGCCCAGGGTCGGCTGGGCTTCGGCCACCGCCGGCTCAAGATCATGGACCTCAGCGAGCGCGCCCAGCAGCCGATGCTGGACCCGGAACCGGGTCTGGGTATCGTGTTCAACGGTGCCATCTACAACCACCCGGAGCTGCGCGCCGAACTGCGCCAACAAGGCTATCGCTTCCACTCCAGCGGAGACACCGAGGTGCTGCTCAAGGCCTATCACGCCTGGGGCGAGGATTTCGTCCAACGGCTGCACGGCATGTTCGCCTTCGCCCTGTGGGAGCGCGACTCGGGCCGGGTGCTGCTGGGCCGCGACCGGCTGGGCATCAAGCCGCTGTACTTCAACCGGGACGGCGCGCGCCTACGGCTGGCCTCCAGCCTGCCAGCCCTGCTGGCCGGTGGCGGGGTCGATACCGGGATCGATCCGGTTGCCTTGCATCACTACATGACGTTCCATTCGGTGGTGCCGGCACCGCACACCCTGCTGCGGGGCGTGCGCAAGCTGCCGCCGGCCCACCTGATGCGCATCGAACCCGACGGTGAAACCCGCCAGTGGCGCTACTGGCAACTGGACTTCACCGGTCAGGACGACGAACCGACCTTCAATGACTGGCGCGACCAGGTGCTCGCGGCGCTGCGCATCGCCGTCCAGCGCCGACTGGTGTCGGACGAACCAGTGGGCGCGCTGCTCTCCGGCGGGGTGGACTCCAGCCTGATCGTCGGCCTGATGTGCGAGGCCGGCGCCGAGCACCTGCGCACCTATTCCATCGGTTTCGAAGACATCGGCGAGGAAGCCGGCAACGAGTTCCAGTATTCCGATATCGTCGCCCAGCACTTCGCCACCGACCACGAGCGCATCTTCATCGACAGCCGCCGGTTGCTGCCGGAGCTGCCCAATGCCATCGCCGCCATGGCCGAACCCATGGTCAGCCACGACTGCGTGGCGTTTTATCTGCTGTCCGAGGCGGTGTCCAAACACAGCAAGGTGGTGCAGAGCGGCCAGGGGGCCGACGAGGTGTTCGGCGGCTACCATTGGTATCCGCCGCTGCTGGACAGCAACGACCCGCTGAGCGGCTACCGCCGGGTATTCTTCGATCGCGATCATGCCGAGTACCTGCGCACCGTGGACCCGCGGTTCCACGGCGAAGACCACAGCGGCCGCTGCGTCGCCGAGCAGTTCGCCCAAGCCGGCGCCGCGGCGGCGGTGGACCAGGCGCT
>CAYMHN010000167.1:0-7606 GCA_964390235.1 uncultured Candidatus Competibacteraceae bacterium | reverse complement strand
GCAGAAGGCGGTTTCGGAGGCGGAACCACGCGGTCCAACGATCAGGTCGATGTGCGCAACTTCGTTGCCGTCGCCGACCAGGGACTCGCCGACGCGTACATTGGTAATTTTAGCCATGGCTGGTTTTTCTCCTCGTTAAGACATTGATTGAAAACGCTTTACAAGCAATATTGCCACCGTCAGATCGGCGCTGGTACCCGGGTTGATGCCGCGGGCCTTGAGCGCCCGATCAGCGCGGAGCAACTCGTCGACATGCTGTTCAGGGCAGTCGCTTGCGGCCAGTTGGTCGCGTAGTCGCTCTCCCAGGCTGCGCACTTCCTCCGCAGTGGTCGCCCCCAGTTTACGCAAAACATGGGAATCGGGAAACTGCGCCAGAAAGTTCAGATAACTATAGACGGTTGCCCAGCGTTTGTCCCGCCAGCGTTCCATGGCGCTGTCGAACGCCGACAGACCGAGTTCGAAGATGTCGGCATAGGCCTCGGCATACTGCCGGGCGATGCGGTCGCGCTCCGCCGCATGACGCATCACGGCCAGCAGGCCGGTGGTGGCCGGTCCGGTGACATCATGCTCGGTGCTGCTGCCCAGGCCGGCGGGATTGGCCAGCCGGATGGCCCGGAACACGCACTCGGTGTCCTCCCTGTTCAGCGTCGCCAGTACCCGACGCAGTCGGCCGCGCAGATCGTCCCGGTCGCTTGCGGCTATCTCCAGCGCCCGGACCAGGGGGGCGGCAAGCAGCAGGATACCCAGATTGGTGTTGCAAGCAACCGCTGCTCGGGTGGCCTCGACCGCGCCCAGGATACGCTCGCCCACACTCAGCCGGGCATCCGCCAGAATCGGTGCGCTGACCGCCGCGCTGATCGCGAACTGCTCTACCGTCATGGCATGGCCATCGCCATGGCGGCCGACATTGCCCGGCTTGAGCGCGTCCAGTTCGTCCAGGCAGATTTCCAGAACCGCCTGTGCCACCGCGTCTTCAGTACGGCTCAGGAGACCGCCTCCAGTCGAGTGTTCGGGCAGCAGGCCAGCAGATCGTCGATCAGGGATTGGGCGATGTCGATCGAGCACACGCTTTGCAGTCCGTGCCAGGCCGGTACGCCGTTGACTTCCAGCACCAGCAGTTGTCCGTCCGGGGCGCGGATCAGATCGACGCCGGCATAGGCGGCGCCGACCGCCGCCGCCGCCGCCTCGGCCAGCCGGGCCAGTTCCGGGTTCAGCAGCGCCGGCAGACACCGGCCGCCACGGGCATGATTGGTGATCCAGTGGGCCGCGCGCCGCTCCATCGCCGCCAGCGCTCGACCACGTGACACCAGTACCCGCCAGTCGCGTCCCGCGGTGGGCCGCTCACCGACGAAGCGTTGCAGATAGTAGACGCCGGCCACCGCATCCGCCGAGGGCAGGTCATCGACGCGGCTGAGCAGCCGCAGACCACGACCGCAGGCGCCGAACAGCGGTTTCAGCACCAACTGGTGTCCGGCGTCGAGTTCCGATACGAGTCGCTCCCGGGCCTGCTCGAACGACCCGCAAACCCGGGAGGGCGGGGTCGGTATGCCGGCGCGATGCAGCAGAAAACCGGTGGCGGATTTGTCTACCGTGCGCTCGATGGCATGGGCGCTGTTGTGAACCGGGATGCCGCAGACTTCCAGGGCGTGCAGCAGACCCAGGCACAGGGTGACCTGCTCGAAGCCGCCGCCCGGCACGTTGCGGACGAAGACGGCATCGGGCAGTGCGTCGCTGAAACCGAGTAATACCGGAACGTCCCCGTCGAAGCCGGCGTCCTTGAGCGATAGCAGGGTGGTTCGCGCGCCGCGGTTGCGCAAGGCGCGCAGCAGTCGCCGCTCGTGCCAGCCGCGGCTGTCGGTGAACAGCGCGACATGCGGGTTCCGGCTCAAGCAGGCGGTTCTCACGCGCCTTCAAAGGAACGGCGCAGCGGCGGCTCGTCCAGCCGGCCGGCGTGGAAATTGCGCCCGCTGTCCAAGGCCGTGACCGTGACCCGGGCCGGACTGAACAGCATGGGATCGAGCTTGAAGAAATCGTAGTCGTACGCCTTGAACACCTCGGCAAAGGGTTTGCCATAATCGCGCGAGCTGCTGCTGGGCAGTTGTTCGGCCAGCTGTCGGGCGTCCTCGTCGGGACCGGTGACGAACAACTGGACCCGGCCGCCGAACAGAATCGTGTCGTTGGTCCGACCCATGGCCTGGAGGCCGTCCGGATGGGGGAAGGGCAGCGGTGTGCCGCCCAGGCCGTCGATGATACGCTCCAGCGGGAAATGCAAGGCATGGGCCTTGTGCAGAGCCACTTCGACCACCCGGGCGGCGATCTGCACTACTCCTGCCAGGCTGCCGGTGGGGGTCAGGATCAGGGTCAGCGCCGACGGCTCGATGCCGCAGTCACCGCAGATCTTGTCGCTCAGCACCGGTGGCGGCACGCGATCGGTTTCCAGCACCAGACAGGCGCGGTCGGCCTGATCGCGGTAACCCAGTTCGCCGAACAGCGCCTCGCGCGCCGCCAGGGCTCGGCCCGGCCCGGAGCCCAGGGCGTGGAACTTGGGGTCGTCGTTGCTCAGACTCCAACCGGCGTACTGGCTGGCCAGACAGGCCAGCACCGGCTGACTGGTGGCGACCTCGACCTGCCAGGGCCAGTCGGGAAAGCCGCTGGTCGCGGTCAGCCGCACCGAGCCCAGGCCGCTCAGGCAGATTTCGGCGATCCGGCGGCCGGCCTCCAGACCGCCGGTATGGCGGATGCCGGCGTCGATCAGCACCGCGCCGCCGGGCGGACGGTCGATCCCCAGGCGCAGCCGGTCGGCATCGTCGATCAGTTGCTCGACCAGCGGCGCGGCCAGGCGGTTCAGGCTCAATCTGTTCATTGTCAGATCCACTCGGAGAGGGTGGCGAGCAGTCGCCGGCGGCGCTGCTCCAGCAGTATCGGCACCGACCCGGCTGCGACACCCGAAGCATGCAGTGTGCACACGGGGTGCCCGGCTCCGATCAATGAGCCGGGTACCGGTCGGTCGCTGATCCAGTCCGGCCAGTCGTATTCAGGGACGTGCAGTCGTCTTGGGGCGTAGAGGATGGCATGACCACTACAGCCGGCCGAGGTCGGCGGATGGTTCGGCAGTCGGCCCCGAACCGCATCCAGGTGCAGGGCCAGCAGGCCGGTGTCGGGTTCGTGCAACTCCATAGTCGCCGGTGGTCGCGGGTTGATCTCGATCAACCACCAGTGTCTGGCGTCGACGATCAGATCGACACCACACAGGCCGACCAGGCCGCTGGCCTCGACCAGCCGATCCAGAATTCCGGGCAGCGCCGCGCGGACGGCGCCGGGAACCTGGTACGGTGCAAGGCTCAGCGCGCCGCCATAGGTATAGGAACGAGCTGGATCACTGGCATCGTGCCAGGTCTGGTTGCAACCCACCAGACACGCCCGCCGGCCATCGGCCAGGAACAATGCCGACAAGGACTGACCCGCTACCCGGCGTTGCCGGTAGTCGCCGCGCCGCAGCCTTGCGTTGCCGGGGCGGATGTGAGCGCCGCCGCTGGCCCCGGCACGTTTGATCAGCCAGTCGGTGGGATGGGCACGGTGGGTTACGCCGCTGGCGCGGCTAACCCGCCCTACGCGAGTTGTCTCGTCCATCTCGGGATGCGGAATGTCGAGCCGGGCTAGCAAGGCTGCCAACCGGCGCGGTTGCTTGATCGACCGAATCGTTGCGGGGGTGTTGCCCAGCAGCGGTCGTCGGCGGCACAGCCGGGCCAGTAGCCGCGTTCGGTTTTCGAAGCCGCTGCCGCAAACCACCGGCAGGCGCTGCTCCGGGTCCAGGTCATCGGCTGCGGCTAGCAGCGCCGCGGCGGCGAATCCCCCAGCACGTAGCGGCACCTGTCGCCAGTTGTCGGCCAGTGCGCGGGTGTCGAGATCGGCGAAACCGTCCAGCACTCGGGGCGTGAATCCGCCGAGTCGGGCCGATTGAGCCAGTGCCCGTGCCGACAGCGCCACGATCAGCAGCTCGGTCGAGTGCTCAGCGGGCAAGTTCGCGGGCAAGCGCGTAGGCGTCAGGGAAGTCCAGGCAGACCGCGCGGTCAGCTTCCTGCATGCGCTTGAACAGGCCGTGCTGGACCGCCGACTTGAGCCGGCCGATGGCCAGTGCGCCCAGGGACAGCAGCTGACCGTCCGCCAGCGGCACGCCGTCGTGGCTTGGATCCACGCCTTCGATGCCGCTGGGTGGTACGGCGTTGACATCGGCGGCCAGCTTGAGCCCGGGCGCTTGCGCCAGTAGTTGTCGATCCACTACCTGGATGCCGGCCTTGGCCGTGGTGATGGCGACCTCGGTGTCGACCAGCGCCACCGCCTTGCCAGCCTCGTCCTGCCCGTCGTGGCTGGCCAGCTGGATGCCGTAGCGGGCGGTGAAGCGGTCCACGGCGGCCAGCTTATCGGCCGACTGTGGAGTCAGCCGCACCAGGGTCGGCTGGCCGCCCTGCTGGGCGATCAGCACCGCCGCGCACAGGCCCACCGGGCCGCCACCGAAAATGGCGACCTTCAATCCCTGGAGGCTGCCCAGCTTGCGCTCGACCAAGGCCACCAGCGCCGCCGAGGTGGTATAAGCGCCATTCGGGTCGGCGAACACGGCGATCTCGAACGGCGGCACCATGGCCTTGCGCGCCTTGTCCAGCATGTCGGCGGCGGCGTTGACATCCCAGCCGCCGATGAAGGCGCCGGTCACATTGTAGCGCTTGGGAGGGCGCGAGAAGATCGCGTCCTGGATCAGGCCGGTGACATCGCCGACACCGACATTGCGGTACGGGACGATGATCTGGTAGCCGGCGTCGCCGGCCATGTTGACGTCGAAGGGGCTGACATTATCGCCCGGCGCCAGCATGTGCAGGATGCGGGGTTGGCTCATGATGATTCCTATGGGTGGAGACGATGAAGATGCAGGTCGGGCGGTCGGGTCGATCGGGTCTGCGCCAGGGTATGGACCTGGGCGGCCTGATTGCCGGCCCGGCAAAGCGCGAAGTCGAGCACCTCCCCCCAGCGCGCCCGTGCGGCGGCCAGCAGGCCCTGACCCTCGGCTTCGCTGGCGCATACGGCAAATCCGGTCGGTCCCCAGGAACTCTGGCCGATACCGGCAATGCCCTGGCCTCGCAGCCAGTCCAGAGCGGCGGCCACGGTCGGGCTGCTGTAATGGCCACCCTGGGCCGGGGCGAAGTGTTGGCCGATCTGGCGTTGCAACTCAGTCACCGCATGGCCGAAACCGGCCAGATCGTGCTCGGCTACCGCCGGCAATAGTTGCATCAGCACCAGGCGGCATAGCCGGGCCGCCCGCTCGGCTGGAAATTCCGGCAGACTGGCAAAGGCCTGACGTTCGGATTCACCGCTGATGCCGGCACGGGCATGGTCGAAGATCAGCAGCAGCCGCCAGTGCTCGGGAAACGGCAGGCGGCACAGCAGTGGCGGCACCAGCGTGGCGGCGCCGCGACCGCCATCGATCAGCAGACCGCCTTGTTCGAAAGCGCCGATACCGATGCCGGAACGGGTGCCGCGATCGGTCAGGGCGGCGATCTTGCGGGCGTCGAGGTCGAGTCCATGGAGTCGGGCCAAGCCGCTGCCCACCGCCAGCGCCAGCTGGGTACCGGAACCCAGTCCGGCATGCGCGGGGATGGCGCGTTCGATGTCGATGCGAACGGCTTCCGACAAGCCCAGCTGCTGTTGGAGCTGCCGGGTGTATTCCAAGGCGCGGGTATGGTCCGGGCCATGGGCCTGGTTCTGACGACTGTGGCGGATGACCAGTTCGGTGGTCGGTTCGGCCAGAGTAAGACCGAGGCTGCCGAAGCGCCGCCCGAGGCCACCGTGTAGATCGAGAAACCCGAGATGCAGCCGTGCCGGCGCACGAACCCGAACGGCGACGACGGAGGGTGGGGGTTGAGACGGCATCGGCGTAATGGGTACTCGTTGCTGAATAATCGTCGTTGCTATGGACAAGTGGTTTTTATTGGGATTATGGTTGTCGGAAAACACAGCACAATTTATCACAACCATGACCGGAATGCTGGCGAGTGTCACCGGCCGAGAGGAGGCGGCGCAGGCTTTGCAGGCCGGCGTCGATCTGATCGACTTCAAGAATCCGTC
Source organism: uncultured Candidatus Competibacteraceae bacterium (assembly GCA_964390235.1). GTDB lineage: Bacteria > Pseudomonadota > Gammaproteobacteria > Competibacterales > Competibacteraceae > CAYMHN01. The sequence goes on along the minus strand of CAYMHN010000167.1, from coordinate 1,489 downwards.
CAGCGGTGCGCTGGGCGCCTTGCCGGTATCCGTCGTCCGCTCCGCGGTGGATGACCTGCGCCGGCGCGTCGCGACCAGTGCCACGGTCGGTGATCTGCCGCTCGATCCCGGCATCTGGTGCGAGGCGGTTCGGCGCATGGCGACCAGTGGCGTGGACTATGTCAAGCTGGGACTGTTTCCCGGGCTCGCCTTGGCGGAGCACCTGTCCGCATTGCGCCCGCTGACCGGTTCCGTTCGGCTGGTGGTGGTGCTGTTCGCCGACCGCCAGCCGGATTTCGACCTGTTGCCGGCGATCCGTGCGGCGGGCTGCGCGGGAGTCATGCTGGACACGGCCGACAAACAGGGTGGGCGCTTGACCGATTATCTCGATCGAATGATGCTGACTCGCTTCATCCGCCAGACCCGAACCCTGGGTCTGCTGACCGGGCTGGCCGGTTCGCTGCGGCTGGACGACATCCCGGACTTGTTGCCGCTGGTTCCGGATTTTCTGGGGTTTCGCGGTGCGCTGTGCGGCGGTGACCGGACCGACAGGCTGGATCCCGCTGCCCTGGCCCGGGTGCGGGCCGCGATCCCGGCACTCCCTCGGGTGGCTTCGGCATGAGCGCCTCCTTCGCCTGTCCGCTGTGCGGCTTGCTCTGCGACGATCTGCAAGTGTCGCTGGACGCGCCGGGTGATCTTCACGAACTGAGCCCCGCCTGCCCCTTGGCCGAAGCCGGTTTGCGCCGGACCCTGACCGTCGCCGCCCGGCCGTTGATCGATGGCCAGCCCGCCTCGCAGGACGAGGCCTTGAGCGCGGCAACCGAGCTGCTGCGCCGATCCCGCCGGCCGCTGATCGGTGGTCTGTCTGGTGATGTCGCGGCCCTGCGGGCGGCGCTGGATCTGGCCGAGCACTGCCGGGGCGTGGTCGATTATGGCGCCGACGAGTCCTTGCATCGCCAGCTGCGATCCTTGCAGACCGACGGCTGGCTAGCCACCAGCCTGACCGAAACCCGCAACCGGGCCGATCTGGTCGTGGTGATCGGCCGACGGCTGTTCGAGCACTATCCGCGGCTGGCGGAGCGGGTGCTGCGGGGGTCGTCCCAATTCGACCTGGTGCGCTCGCTGGTCTTGTTGGGTGACTGGGAGGAACTGCCGGCGGAACTGGACGAGGCCGAGCGTATCGATCTGCCCTGGAGTCAGCTGAGCGATGCCATCGGCCTGCTGCGGATGCTGCTGCGCGGCGGTCCACTACCCAACCGCGCCGCCGGCCTGCCGCAAACCGATCTGCGGGCACTGGCGCAACGTCTGGGCGGCGCCGAGTATCCGGTGCTGGTCTGGGCCAGCAGCGAGTTCGATTCGGCTGCGCCGATCGGGCAGCTGCAGGCCTTGGCCCGCGAACTCGGCCGGGAACGGCGCGCCATGGCGTTATCGCTGAGCGGCGCCGATGCGGTCACCGCCGTGCAGGTCTGTGCCTGGCACAGCGGCTTCCCGCCGGGCACCGCGCTGCGTC
>CAYMHN010000166.1:0-7640 GCA_964390235.1 uncultured Candidatus Competibacteraceae bacterium | reverse complement strand
CACCCAGTCCCAGAATTCGAACATGTTCGCGGTGTCGATGCCAAAGCGCGCGACTTCCTCGGCATGGGTGGACAGGGCGACGAAATGCCGAGCGATGGCCGACTCATCGCCGGTCCGGTCGATGAACCAGGTCCGCGCGCTGTGGGCGTTGGTCAGGGTTTCCTGGGTGGTGAAGGTCTTGGAGGCGACGATGAACAAGGTGCTGGCCGGCTGGACCCGCTTGAGCACCTCGGCGATATGGCTACCGTCTACATTGGAAACGAAATGCAAGCGCAAATCGGGGTGCTGGTAGGGTTTGAGCGCCTCGCAGACCATCAACGGCCCCAGATCGGAACCGCCGATGCCGATGTTGACCACATCGCGGATTCGTTCGCCGCCGTGGCCGCGCCAGACCCCGTCGCGCACCATATCGCTGAACCGGCGCATCCGCGCCAGCACGGCGTTGACCGCCGGCATGACGTCCTCGCCGTCGACTCGGATCGGCGTGGTGGCGCGGTTGCGCAGCGCGATGTGCAATACCGCCCGGTGCTCGGTGCGGTTGATCCGTTCGCCGCCGAACATGGCCGCCCGGCGCGCCTCGATGTCGGTCTCGCGGGCGAGCCCGAGCAGCAAGTCCAGGGTTTCGTCGGTGATGCGGTTCTTCGAGAAATCGAGCAGCAACTCGCCAAGCCGCAGGGAGTATCGCTCGAAGCGGCGCGGGTCGGCGGCGAACAGCTCGCGCATCGGCACGTCGGCCAGCGTCTGATGATGCCGCGCCAGCGCCTGCCAGGCGGGTGACCGGGTCAATGAACTCATGACGGTCGGTTCCTAGGTGATCACATCGGGGGTCGTGCGGCCGGTATGGCGTTCGATCTCCGCCAGATGCCGGGAGAGTTCGATCAGATCGGCCAGTGCGCTCTGCGGGTCCTGATGATGGTGGTCGGGATCGGGCTCATGGCGCTCGATATAGACCCGCAAGGTCGCCCCCTCGGTGCCGGTGCCGGACAACCGATAGACCAGGCGCGCACCGCCGCCGGGGCCGGCGAAGCCGATCCGCAGCCCTTGGCCGCTGCTGACGCTGTGATCGACCGGGTCGGTGTAGCTGAAGTCGTCGAACAGTTCGATCTCGGAACGACCGAAGCGCTGCCCGATGAAGCCGGAGGCGCGCGCGCGCAGGGATTCCATCAGGGTCCGGGCCTGGTCCGCGTCCAGTCCCTCGTAATCGTGCCGGGTGTAGAAATTGCGCCCGTATTGGCCCCAGTGGGTACGGAGTATGGCTTCCACTCCCTCGTTGCGCACGGCCAGGATATTCAGCCAGAACAATACCGCCCACAGGCCGTCCTTCTCGCGCACATGGTCGGAACTGGTGCCGAAGGACTCCTCGCCGCACAGGGTAATCCGGCCGGAATCGAGCAGATTGCCGAAAAACTTCCAACCGGTGGGGGTTTCGTAACAGGCGATCCCCAGTTCCTCGGCGACCCGGTCCACCGCCCGGCTGGTCGGCATCGAGCGTGCCACCCCGGCCAGACCGCGGGCATAACCCGGTGCCAGGGTGGCGTTGGCGGCCAGCACGGCCAGGCTGTCGCTGGGGGTGACGTAGAAATCCTTGCCCAGAATCATGTTGCGATCACCGTCGCCGTCGGAGGCGGCGCCGAGATCGGCGGCGTCCGGTCCGGACATCAGCTTCAACAAGTCCTTGGCATGGGCCAGGTTCGGGTCCGGATGGTCACCGCCGAAATCCAGCAACGGGGTGCCACGCAGCACGGTGCCGGCCGGCGCGCCCAGGCGTTGCTCCAGAATGGTGCTGGCATAGGGACCGGTGACCGCGTTCATGGCGTCGAAGCGCAGACGCAGGGCGCCCGAGCGCAGCGCCTCGCGCATGCGGTCGAAGTCGAACAGCTGTTCCATCAGTTCGGCATAATCGGCGACCGGATCGATGACCTCGACTTGCAGATCACCGAGCGCTTGCGTGCCGAGATGATCGATATCGATACGGTCCGCCGCCTGCTCCAGAATACGGTATTCGGTGATCTCCCGGCTGCGCCGGAAAATTGCCTCGGTAACGCCTTCCGGCGCCGGGCCACCATTGCCGATGTTGTATTTGATGCCGAAATCCGCGTCCGGTCCGCCCGGATTGTGACTGGCCGATAGTACGATGCCGCCGAACGCGCCGTGTTTGCGGATTATGCAGGAGACAGCCGGCGTCGAGAGTATGCCGTTGCAGCCGACCAGCACCTTGCCGAAGCCGTTGGCGGCGGCCATGCGCAGAATGATCTGCAAGGCCTCGCGGTTGTAATAGCGACCGTCGCCGCCGACCACCAGGGTCCGGCCCTGATAGCCTTCCAGGGTGTCGAAAATCGACTGGACGAAGTTTTCCAGATAATGCGGCTGCTGGAACACCCGCACCTTCTTGCGCAGTCCGGAGGTGCCGGGGCGTTGATCGGTGAACGGCTGACTGGCTACGATCTTGATGATCATGGGGCGGCTCTCAACGCGCGAAATGGATCGGTTGGCCCAGCATGTCCGGGGTCACCAGGACCACGCCCTTTTCGGTGACCCGGAAGCCTCGGCGCCGGTCCTCGTCGTGGTCATGGCCGATGACCATGCCGTCGGGAATATTTACTCCGCGGTCGAGGATGGCGCGGCGGATGCGACAATGTTGCCCGATCTCACTATCCGGCAACACCACGGTCTGCTCGATCACGCTATGGGACAGCACCTTGACGTTGGAGAACAGCAAGGCTCCATCCAGCCGCGCACCGGAGATCACGCAACCGCCCGAGACCATGGAATCGACCGCCATGCCGCGTCGATCGGGCTCGTTGAACACGAACTTGGCCGGCGGCAACTGGGCCTGATGGGTCAGGATCGGCCAGTCCTGATCGTACAGATTCAGCTCCGGGGAGACCGACACCAGCTCCATATTGGCTTCCCAGAACGCATCCAGGGTGCCGACATCGCGCCAGTAGGCCCGGCCGCCGGTCTCGGTGTCGCGGAACGGAAAGGCGGACACCCGGTAGCGCTCGATGATGCGCGGGATGATGTTCTTGCCGAAATCATGCTCGGAATGATTGTCGTCATGATCGCGGATCAGCTGCTCGTAAAGGAACTTGGTGTTGAACACGTAATTGCCCATCGAGGCCAGACAGAGGTCGGACTGGCCGGGAATCGGGGTCGGGGCGGCCGGTTTCTCCTGAAAACCGGTGATCCGCAGTTGTTCATCGACGCTCATCACGCCGAAAGCACCGGTGGCCTCGGCGATGGGGACCTCCAGACAGGAGACGGTCATGTCGGCTTGCTGTTCGACATGGGCGGCGAGCATGGCGCCATAGTCCATCTTGTAGATGTGATCGCCGGACAGGATCAGCACGTACTCGGGCTGGTGGGTGCGGATGATGTCCAGGTTCTGATATACCGCATCGGCGGTGCCGGCATACCACTCGCCGCTGACCCGCTGGCTGGCCGGCAGGATCTCGATGAACTCGCCCAACTCGCCCTGCAAGCCGCTCCAGCCGCGCACCAGGTGGCGGATCAGCGAGTGCGCCTTGTACTGGGTCAGTACCCCCATGTGGCGGATACCGGAGTTGACGCAGTTCGACAAGGGAAAGTCGATGATGCGGAACTTGCCGCCGAAGGGCACGGCGGGTTTGGCGCGCCAGTCGGTCAGCTCGTAGAGTCGCGAGCCACGCCCGCCGGCCAGGATCAGCGCCAGGGTCTGGCGGGTCAGTCGACTGACGAAACGCGGTTCTCTGATATCCATGGTGCCTCCTCGGGTTTGGCTCGGGTCGATGGTCATGCTGCCAACGGGCGACGGCGGGTCCGAAACCGGCATCAGGCGATGGATACCTCATCGGACAGGTAAACATCCTCCAGAGCGTGCAGCAGGGCGATACCTTCCGCCATCGGTTTCTGGAACGCCTTGCGCCCGGCGATCAACCCCATGCCGCCGGCCCGCTTGTTGATCACCGCCGTGCGCACCACTTGGCGCAGATCGTCGGCGCCCGACGGACCGCCGGAATTGATCAGCCCGGCCCGACCCATGTAGCAGTTGGCGACCTGGTAGCGGGCCAGATCGATGGGATGATCCGATGTCAGTTCATTATAGCCCTTGCAGCTATGGGCGAGCAGGCTCTCGGCCTCGTCACCGAGCAGCTTGACGATATCGGTCATGAACTCCTCTCCTGGTTGCGATGAATGACGCGGATGGTTGGCACTGGATCAGGCGGAGCCGCTGGCTTCGCTGTGATAGGTCACCACCCGCTCCACCTCGTTGCGGGAACCGAGCACCACCGGACAGCGTTGATGAAGGTTATCGGGTCGGATTTCCATGATCCGATCGTGTTGGTTGTTATTCGGCTTCTTCCCAACCCTTGGCGCGTTCCAGGGCCTTCTTCCAGCGGGCGTAGAGTCGGCTGCGCTGTGCTTCATCCATGCCCGGTGAGTAGCGCTGGGCCAGCTTCCACTTGGCGTCCAGCTCGTCGCGACTGGCCCAATAGCCGGTGGCCAGACCGGCCAGATAGGCGGCCCCCAGGGCGGTGGTTTCGGTAATCCTGGGTACCTCTACCGGCACGCCGAGCTGATCGGACTGGAACTGCATCAAAAAGGTGTTGACCGAAGCGCCACCGTCAGCGCGCAGCTCCTTGAGCTTGATACCGGATTCCTCTTCCATGGCCTCGACCACATCGCGGGTCTGATAGCAGATGCTTTCCAGCACGGCGCGGGCGATATGGGCCTCGGTGGTGCCGCGGGTGATGCCCAGCAGGGCGCCCCGGGCGTAGGGGTCCCAGTGGGGAGCGCCCAGACCGACCAGGGCGGGGACGAAGTACACACCGTCGTTGGATTGCACCGATCGGGCCAGTTGCTCGGTTTCCGCCGCGTTCTTGATGATCTTGAGGCCATCGCGCAACCACTGCACCGCCGCGCCGGTGATGAACACCGCGCCTTCCAGGGCGTATTCGACCGGTTCGTCGCCGATCTTCCAGGCGATGGTGGTCAACAGCTTGCCCTTGCTGGCCACCGCCTCGGTGCCGGTGTTCATCAGCACGAAGGAGCCGGTACCGTAAGTATTCTTGGCCAACCCCTCGCCATAACAGGCCTGGCCGAACAGGGCGGCTTGTTGATCCCCGGCAATGCCCGAGACCGGTACGCTGGCGCCGAAAAAGGCTGCGGGATCGGTTTTTCCGTACACCTGCGAGGACGGCTTGACTTCGGGGAGAATACTCTCGGGAATATTGAAAATCTCCAGGATTTCCTTGTCCCATTGCAGATCGTAGATGTTGTACAGCAGGGTGCGGGAGGCATTGGAGTAGTCGGTGATATGCACCTTGCCGCCGGTCAACTTGTAGACCAGCCAGGAATCGATGGTGCCGAAGGCGAGTTCGCCATTCTCGGCTCGCGCCCGCAGACCGGGACTATGCTCCAGCAGCCAGCGGACCTTGGTGCCCGAGAAGTAAGGGTCGGTGACCAGGCCGGTCTTGTCGCGGAAGGTCTGCTCCAGGCCTTGGGCCTTGAGCTGGGCGCAGTAGTCGGCGGTGCGCCGATCCTGCCAGACGATGGCTCGATGTACCGGATGGCCGGTCTTTCTGTCCCACAGCACCACGGTTTCGCGCTGGTTGGTAATGCCTATGGCCGCGATCTCGTTGGCATCTTCGATACCGGCCCGCTCCAGGGCTTCGCCCACCACTTTGTGGGTGACTCCCCAGATTTCATCGGCGTCGTGCTCCACCCAGCCCGGTCTGGGGTAGTGCTGGGTGAATTCCGAGTAGGCTTTGGCCTTGATGGCCCCCTCGTGGTCGAAGATCAGGACGGTGGAACCGGTGGTGCCTTGGTCTATGGCCAACACATAACCAGCATTCATGAGGGGCTCCTCGAGATGGCGATTATCATGCGATGCCACGCGTGGTTCTCTAGAAGTCGTGGATTGCAATGGTAGTAGTGAATAGCGCGCATTCGGACCGTGGTTGTTATCGGAGTTCGGATGATCCATGCATTAATCCTAGACTTGTTCGAGACAAGTTGCCAGAATTTTTTGATTATTAGTATTTTGTAAATAAATGGTTTTGTTAATTTTTCTTTGATTGTTTTCATTAGCTGATACAACTTGCTTGCATTGATTTTCAAGTGCTCGTATTCCGTAGCGATCGATTCGGTTTGAAAAAATCAAGAATCGCGGCATGAATTACGAGCACTGAAACCGCCACCATGATCATGAGAGAAGTGGTTTGTTTCTCGAGACGCTGCACAGCACGCAGGCGGGTCGCTTATGACGCCAAGGCCGAATCGGTTTCGCTCCAGGAAGTCCCTTACCCGCTCCGGATCGGGCAGGGCGGGTATGGCGCAGCGCTCCGGGGTGGTGAGCGCGCCGACGGCAACGCCGGGGCGCTGATCAAATCGGTGCCGGTCACCGTCGGCACGAAGTCGATCAGCCGTTCACCAAGACAGATCACAACCGCCATGGGCATGTACTCACTCGCCGGCCCAACCCCGATACTCGGCGACATTATCGCGCGTAATCAACTGTACCGGAATCAGTATGGTACTCTCACTCGGGGGATTGCCGTTGAGGATCTCATAGCCGATCTCGATGCCCCGTACAGCCATTTGCTGCGGATCCTGGGCGGCGGTGGCCAGCACCAGACTGCTGGTGTCGCGGAGCGCCTCGGCGGCTTCCGGCGCCCCGTCCACGCTGGTGATGAACAGATCGGTCCGCTGCGCCTGCCGAGCGGCCAGATCGGCGCCGATCGCGGTCGGATCGTTGATGGTAAAGACGGCATCGATGCCCGGAAACGCGGTCAGCAGATTGGTCATCGCGTCCAGTCCGCCCTCGCGGCTGCCCAGGCCGTTTTGACTGTCGGACAGCAGTTGGATACCGGGATATTGCGCCAGCACCGCCTTGCAACCGTTGACCCGGTCTATCACCGCCGACACCGGGGGACCGTTGATGATGACCATCTGACCCTCGCCGTTCAGGCGATCGGCGATGAACTGGCAGGCCAGTTCGCCGGCCTGGACGTTGTCGCTCATGATGGTGGCATCGGCGCCCTCGGCGGCCACGTCGACCGCGATTACCGCGATTCCCGCCTGCTTGGCGCGCATCACCGACGGGAAAATGCCCTCCGGATGGGCGGCGTTGACCATGATCATGTTCACCCGGCTGGCGATGAAGTTATCCATCTGATCGACCTGCTTTTGGAGGTCGTAATCGGCGGAGACGGCCGTTACCCGGACGTCGCCACCGCCGATTTCCTTGGCCTTGCTCTCGGCCCCCCTGGCGATGGTGACGAAGAACGGGTTGCCCAGGTTGCCGAGCGTGACGCCGACCGAGTTCAGGGTTTGCTGCGCCTGGACGTTGCCGCCGGCGATCAGGGTCAGCAGGGTTGCGGATAGCAGGGTGTAGTTCATGAGTATGCTCCAGGGTGATTGCGGAAAGCGGGTTCAGGTACGGGCGCCAGCGCCCTTGTGGCGGTATCGATCGAGCGCCACGGCGATGATGATGACCAGACCTTTGATCACCAGCTGCCAGAAGAACGACACATTGAGCAGCGTCAGCCCGTTGTTCAGGGTGGCGATGATCAGTGCGCCGAACAGCGTGCCGATGACACCACCGATGCCACCTCCAGCGCCCGCCGCACAAATGCGGCCTCCTCGACATCCGCGAGATG
>CAYMHN010000165.1:0-7644 GCA_964390235.1 uncultured Candidatus Competibacteraceae bacterium | reverse complement strand
GGACCTGCTGCCCGAGCAGCTGGCCGAGGCCGCCCGCGACCTGGCCGGCGAGTTCGGCGCCGAGTTCCGCCAGCGGGTGGGCGAGGAACTGCTGCAAGACAACTTCCCGGTCATCCACGCGGTCGGCCGAGCCAGCAGTAGCGCCCCGCGGCTGATCGAGCTGCGTTGGGGGCAAGCCGATCACCCCCGGATCGCCCTGGTCGGCAAGGGGGTGTGCTTCGACAGCGGTGGCCTGGACCTCAAGACGTCCAGCGGCATGCGGCTGATGAAGAAGGACATGGGTGGTGCGGCCCACACGCTGGGACTGGCCCGGCTGATCATGGCGCGGCAGTTGCCGGTGCAGCTGCGGGTGCTGATTCCGGCGGTGGAGAACGCCGTGGCCGGCAATGCCTTCCGGCCCGGCGACGTGCTGCGCTCGCGCAAGGGACTGAGCATCGAGATCGACAATACCGATGCCGAGGGCCGGCTGATCCTGTGCGACGCCCTGACCGCGGCGGTCGAGGAACAGCCCGAGCTGATCCTGGATTTCGCCACCCTGACTGGCGCCGCCCGGGTGGCGGTGGGCACCGAGATCGCCGCCTTGTTCTGCAACGACTCGACCCTCGCGGCCGGCCTGATCGCTTCCGCCGACGCGGTGCGCGACCCGATCTGGCGCCTGCCCCTGCACCAGCCCTACCGCGAGCTGCTGGACAGCAAGGTGGCCGATATCGTCAACTCCTCCAGCAACGGTTATGCCGGCGCCATCACCGCGGCCCTGTTCCTGAAGGAATTCGTGCCGGCCGACATTCCTTGGGCGCATTTCGACATCATGGCCTGGAACATCCGCGCCCGGCCCGGCCGGCCGGAAGGCGGCGAAGCCATGGGTCTGCGCGCCAACTTCGATTATCTGGAGCGACGATTCGGCAGTCGGAAATAGCTGAACAGCGCCAGAAAGCCCAAGGCCAGCAGCAACCAGGTCAGCGGCAGGCCGCCGGGGTCGAACCAGCGCATCAGCAACCCGGCGCTGACTGGTCCGAGCAGGGTTCCCAGCCCCCACAGCACCCCGAAAGCGGCATTGGCGGTGACCAGATCGGCGCCGCGGAAGCGCTGGCCGACGAGAACCATGGCCAGGGTATAGACCCCGCCGGCCGCGGTGCCTAGCAGCACCAGCACCGGCCACATCAGCCACGACCCGGCGGTCGGCATCAGCAGCAGGGCGCCCAGCCCCACGCCGGCCCCGCAGTACGCCAGCAATCGCTCGCGGTCCATGCGATCGGCCAGCCAGCCGATCGGCACTTGCAGTGCGACGTTGCCGGCGATCAGTACCGTGATCATGGCCGCCGCCACCGCCTCGGCATAGCCCACCCGCAGGCCGAACAGCGGCAGCATGGCCATGGCCGAGCCGTCGATGCTGGCGAACAGCAGCACGCCGAAAGCCAGCGCCGGCGCCAGGCGCATGAACCCGAGCACGCTGAAGGCCGCGGCCGGACCGCCGGACACCATCACCTCGGCCCGGACCCGGAGCAGCGGCGGAAAGGCCAGCAGCAGCACCCCGCAGGCGACCAGAAACGGCAGCGGCCCTTCCGTACCGGTCAGACCGATCAGCAGCGGACCGCTGGCGAAGAAGCTCGACAGCACGGTGATGTAGACCGCCACCAAGCGGCCCCGGTTGCGCTCCTCGGCCAGCTGGTTGATCCAGGTCTCGCTGAGCGTGAACAGCACCGCATCGGCCGCCCCCATGGTGAAGCGCAGCAGCAGCCACAGGGCATAGTGCTCGGTCCAGGCCATGGGCAGTATGGTGGCGATATTGATCGCCAGCGCCCACAGCAGGGCCGGGCGGGCGCCGATGCGGCGCACCAGCCAGGGCGTCAGCGGTGAACCGATCAGTATGCCCAGGGCCGGCATGGCGGCCACCAGGCCGGTCAGCACGGTATCGTAGCCCTGGCGCTCCAGCACCAGACTGATCAAAGGCAGGGTCAGACCCAGGGCCAGACCCACCACCGAGATCGAGGCGATGACCGCGGCCAGCGCCTGGCGATGGGCCCGCCGGTCTGCAACGGCGCTCATAGCAGATCGCGCAGCCGGTACCAGGTCATCGCCAGCATCAGCAGGGGGGTGCGCAACAGCTGGCCACCGGGGAAGTCGCGATGGCGGATGCGGCCGAACAGGTCGAAGCGCTCGGCATCGCCGGCCACGGTCTCGGCCATCAGCCGGCCGGCCAGTCCGGTCAGCGCCAGGCCGTGGCCGGAAAAGCCGTGGGCGAAGAAGGTAGTGTCGTCCAGGCGGCCGAAATGCGGCGCCCGGTTCATGGTGATGGCTACGAAACCGCCCCAGCTGTACTCGACGCGTACATCGGCCAGTTGCGGAAACACCTTGAGCATGCGTCGACGCATGTGTGCCTTGAGATCGGGCGGCGGCAGGGTCGAATAGCTGACCCCGCCGCCGAACAGCAGTCGATGGTCGGCCGAAACCCGGAAGTAATCGAGCACGAACTGCACATCGGACACCGCGGCCCGGTTGCGGATCAGACTCGCGGCGCGCTCGGCGCCCAGCGGTTCGGTGGCGCTCAGATAGGTCCCCACCGGCATGATCTTGCCGCGGATGGCCGGGACCAGCCGCTGCAGATAGGCATTGCCGCACAACAGCAGATAATCGCAGCGCACTTCGCCGTCCGGGGTGCGAATGCGAGGTCGCCGCCCGGTTTCCAGGGCGATGGCCGGGCTGTCCTCGAACAGCGCTGCACCAGCCGCTTCGGTGGCCCGAGCCAGACCCAGGGTGTAGGCCAGCGGATTCAGATGAGCGCCGTTGCGGTCGTACAGTGCGGCGCAATAGCGCTCGCTGGCGATGACGGCGCGCACCGCGTCGCGATCGAGCATTTCCAGGTCGTGGTAATCGTAATCGCGCGCCAGGCGCTCGCGCCAGGCGACCAGGCCGCGCTCCTGGCGCGGCTTGAGGGCGGCCAGCAACATGCCGGCTTGCAGGTCGCAGGCGATGCGATGCCGGGCGATGCGGGTCTTGAGCAGATCCACGGCCTCCAGCGACAGATCCCACAAGCGGCGGGCGTCGGTCTTGCCCAGCATGCGCTCCAGCAAGCCCATGTCGCAGGCATAGCCGAGATGCACCTGGCCGCCGTTGCGACCCGAGGCTCCCCAGCCGATCCGGGCGGCCTCCAGCAGCGCTACCCGGTAACCCCGCTCGGCCAGGTGCAGGGCCGCCGACAGGCCGGTCAGACCGCCGCCGATCAGGCAGACATCACAATCCAGCGACCCGGACAGCCGCGGCCAATCGGGCAGGGCTGCGGTGCTGGCGGCGTAATACGAATCCGTGTGCGCGGGTTTCAAGACTCGGCCTTCTCAGGCCGGGTGCTGGTCGTCGCGGAACAGCCGATCGCCTTGTTCGTCGATCAGTTGTCGCCCTTTGCGGATGGCATGCTGGCAGGCGTCCTCATGGCTGGCGTGGGTATCGGCCCGGATGAAAACCTGCTCCCGCTCACCGTCCGGAAAGTGCTTGCGGATCACGCCCGCGGTGAGGAACTGGCCGCCTTGCGATCTGGGCGTCGGGCGGATGGTATAGCCATTGTATTCGACCTCTTCCCCGGCCGGTTCCGGGGCGGATTCGCCGCCACCGAACAGTTTGCTCAACCAACCCATGCCTTGCTCCGATCATTGCCGAAACCGCGATGATTATACCCCCGGCGGCGCCGGTTGCGGATTTGTTACACTGAAACGCCCTCGGACAACCACCCCATTCACCAACATGAGGATTGAAGTGATTCATAGACGACTGCTGCTTCCCGTATTGCTTTGTCTGTCGTTGGTCGGTGCCAGTCATGCGCAGGTGTCGCCGGCCGCCCCGCCCGAGCCGAGTGACGAAGTCAGGGAGCAATTGCAGCAAACCCACCGGCAATTGCAGGAAATCCACGATTCCGTGCTGGAAAAGCGCGCGCTGGTCGAGCAGCTGCGCCAGACCATGGAAGCGGAGAGCGACGAATCCGAACAGAGCGAACTGCAAGCGCAGATCGAGCAGCAGGAAGCCGAACTGGACAGTCTCCGCCAGGCCTTCGCGAGCATCGCCCTGGGCGGGATCGATACCGCGGTCTTCGAACCCCGCCAGGAGCAGGAATTCAATTGGCAGCGGGAACTGCAATTGATCCTCAAGCCGCTGTTCGAGGAACTCAAGGGCCTGACCGAGAAACCCCGCACCATGGATCGTCTGCGCACCGAGCTGGCCCTGCTCGACGATCAGCATCGGGTGGCGGAGCGCGGTCTGGCCAATATCGAGCGGCTGGCCAGCGAGCAGATTTCCGAGGACGCCGCCCAGCGACTCGACGCCCTGCGTGAGACCTGGCAGCAGCGCCTGAACGATGTCCAGCGCCAGCGCGAGATCTACCAGCTCCAGCTCGACAGCCTGCTGGGCGAGGACGAGTCCACCCTGGATCAGGTCAGCGAGTCCCTGTACGGTTTCTTCCGTGGCCGAGGGCTACACCTGCTGCTGGCCGTCACCGCCTTTCTCGCTGTCTGGTTCGCGCTCAAGGGTGCCCAGCGGCTGTATGGCCGGCTGACCTGGCGGGGTCAGCTGCGGGGCACGGGCAGCCGGCTGTTTCTGTACGGCTACCAGGCGCTGACCGTGATCCTGGCCACCCTGGCTACGCTGCTGACCCTGTACGTGACTGGCGATCTGGTCCTGCTGGTCCTGGCGCTGATCCTGCTGTTCGCCCTGATCCTGAGCTTGCGCAACTATCTGCCGCAGGTCATGGCCGAAACCAAGTTGCTGCTGAACATCGGCGCGGTGCGCGAACGCGAGCGGGTCATCTACAGGGGTCTACCCTGGCAGATACGGGCGCTGAACGTCTATTCGCGCCTGTACAACCCGGAACTGGAAGGCCTGCTGCGCCTGCCGCTGTCGGAAATGATCAGTCTGGTATCCCGCCCCTACCGGCAGGACGAATCCTGGTTCCCGACCAAGGTCGGCGATTTCGTGATGCTGGCCGACGGGACCTTCGGCCAGGTGCTGCGCCAGACCCCGGAGACGGTCCAGCTCAAGGCCCTGTCCAGCCCGCGGACCTACCTCACCACCGATTTCCTGGCCAGCCAGCCGCGCAATCTGTCGCGCGGCTTCGGCGTGGCCGTGACCTTCGGCATCGACTACCGGCATCAGTCGGTCTGCACCGACGAGGTGCCACCGCTGCTGCATCAAGCCGTCGCCAAGGCGCTGAACGCCTCCATGGTGGCCGAGCAGGTCCAGGACGTGCTGGTCGATTTCAAGGAGGCCGGTGCCTCGTCGCTGGATTACCTGATCTACGTCACCCTGGACGGAGCGGCGGCGGGCTCGTACTTCACCATAGGCCGCATCGTCCAGCGGGCCTGCGTCGAGACCTGCAACGAACATGGTTGGGTGATCCCGTTCAACCAGCTCACCGTGCATGCCGGGGAGGGCTTCGGCGACGAGCCGGCCAGCGAATCGCGGCCATAAAAAAGCCGGCCAGGGAGGGCCGGCGAATTACCAGGAGGAGAGATGAGACACTACAAGTACTACGGGGAGCAAGATTAAACACCCCGTATTTCCCGGTGATGTCGCCTGTGTTTCAATCGTAACAGACCTCGATTTTCCACCCCTCGTCGATCCCGTACGGAATCAAATCCCTCGTCAGTATTGTTGATAAAAGTCCATAAATGTTGTACAAAATCACCATTGATATTTTTATTCAGCATATGTAACGCGAGAGCATCGGATGTCGAAGACCGACCGGCGCGTGGTGGAATGGCCGACCCTGATGGTCGCCACGGTGATCTACGGTCTGTTCGGACTGCTGACCTGGTTCCACCAGGCCCTGCCCTGGTGGCTGCTGCTGCCGCTGGCCGCCTATGTGGTCGCCTGGCATGGTTCGCTGCAGCACGAAGTGGTCCACGGGCATCCCACCCCCTGGCCGCTGTTCAACCGGGCGCTGGTCTTCCCCAGCCTGTGGTTGTGGCTGCCTTTCGAGCGCTACCGTGAATTGCACCAGCGGCATCATCGCGACGAGTACCTGACCGACCCTCTGTGCGACCCGGAATCGTTCTACCTGATACCGGACGACTGGCAGCGATTGTCGCCCGGGAGGCGGGCGCTGCGCTGGGTGTACAACACCCTGGCCGGACGCCTGCTGCTGGGGCCATTGGTCGCCGTGGGTCGGTTGCTGAGTGACGAGTCACGCGGACTGAACCGCGGCGACCTGCCAATCTGGGGCCTGCACCTGCTGAGCGTCGCTCTGGTGCTGGGTTGGGTGATGGGGGTCTGCGACCTGCCGCTGCTCGCCTATCTGGGGCTGTTCGTCTATCCGGGCATCGCCCTGAGCCTGGTGCGGTCGTTTCTGGAACACCGGGCCGTGCCCGACCGGGAGCAGCGCACCGTCGCCGTCGAGGCCCATCCGCTGTGGGCGCTGCTGTTTCTCAACAACAATCTGCATGTGCTGCACCATGCCGAACCGGGTCTGCCCTGGTACCGGCTGCCCACCCGCTGGCGCGAGCGCCGCGCCGAGTTGCTGGCCGCCAACGGCGGCTATCATTACCGGGGCTACGGCGAGGTCATCGCGCGCCATCTGCTATGGCCCAAGGAGCCGCCTTGGCATCCCGTAGTGTAGGATGTGGTGACGCAGGAACCGCATCGGTCGCGAATGATGCGGTTCGTTCCTCACCACATCCTACCACTGCAACGGGGATCCTGGATCAGCGGCGCTTCGCGGTGCCTGAACGCAGGGGGTCGAAAATTCACTGGAGCGGCACTAGCGGGCAATGAAATAATGCGGCTTCGAGCCTGAATCAGCGAAGGAGCCTCCATGGCTACAGCCAGCCGCCGCGGCAGTCGCCGGGGTACCCGCAGCGCCGGGGGCATAGTTCAGCAGCCCTGGCGGCAACCGATCAATCCCTATCCGCCCGCCGAGCTGCTGCCCCCGGAGCAGGTCGAACGCATCCATCTGGCCTCGCTGCGGATTCTCGAAGAACTGGGCATCGACTTCCTGCTGCCCGAAGCCTGTGAACTGCTGCGCGAGGCCGGCGCCGAGGTGGACGGCCAGCGGGTCCGCATGGATCGCGGTCTGGTCATGGACTACCTGGCCCATGCGCCGAGCCGGTTCACCCTGCACGCCCGCAACCCGGACCACGATCTGCTCATCGGCGGCCGCCATCTGGCCTTCTGCGGCGTGGCCAGCGCGCCCAATGTCACCGATCTGACCCGTGGGCGGCGCAGCGGCAACCATGCCGATTACTGCGACTTGCTGCGGCTGATGCAAAGCCTTAACTGCGTGCACCTGTATGGCGGCTATCCGGTGGAACCCATAGACCTGCCCCCGGAAACCCGCCATCTGGACGCCCTGGCCGCCTTCGTCACCCTGTCCGACAAGGTGTTCCACGCCTATGCCCTGGGGCGCGCCCGGATCCTCGACGCCCTGGAGATCGTGCGCATCGCTCGCGGCATCGACCACGATCAACTGCTGCGCGAACCCGGCCTGTTCACCATCGTCAACTCCAGCTCACCGCTGCGCATCGACGCGCCCATGCTGGAAGGGCTGATCGAAATGGCCCGCCACAACCAGGTGGTGGTGCTGACCCCGTTCACCCTGGCCGGGGCGATGGCGCCGGTCACCCTGGCCGGAGCCTTCGGCCCCCAGCAGCTCACGCACACGCTCGT
>CAYMHN010000164.1:0-7691 GCA_964390235.1 uncultured Candidatus Competibacteraceae bacterium | reverse complement strand
GCGAAGGTCGGGATGATCTCCGAGACGATGCCGAAGGCCGGCAGGATCATGATGTAGACCTCGGGATGACCGAAGAACCAGAAGATGTGCTGGAACATCACCGGGTCCCCGCCGCCGGCGGCGCTGAAGAAGCTGGTGGCGAAATACTTGTCGGTCAGCAGCATGGTCACCGTGCCGGCCAGCACCGGCATCACCGCGATCAGCAGGTAGGCGGTGATCAGCCAGGTCCAGACGAACAGCGGCATTCTCATCAGCGTCATGCCGGGGGCGCGCATGTTCAGAATGGTCGCGATGACGTTGATCGCGCCCATGATCGAGGAGAGGCCCATCAAGTGGACCGCCAGGATCACGAACGGAAACGCCGTGCCGGTCTGCAACATCAGTGGTGGATACATGGTCCAGCCACCGGCCGGGCCGCCACCGGGCATGAACAGGGTAGACAGCAACAGGGTGAAGGCGAAGGGCAGAATCCAGAACGACCAGTTGTTCATCCGCGGCAGCGCCATGTCCGGTGCGCCGACCATCATCGGGATCAGCCAGTTGGCCAGCCCGACGAAGGCCGGCATGACCGCGCCGAAGATCATGACCAGCGCGTGCATGGTGGTCATCTGATTGAAGAAATGCGGCTCGACCAGTTGCAGGCCGGGCTGGAACAACTCGGCCCGGATGATCAGGGCCATGGCGCCACCGATGAAGAACATCAGCAGCGAAAACAGCAGGTACAGCGTACCGATATCCTTGTGATTGGTGGTGAACAGCCAACGGGTCAGGCCGGGAGCCGGACCATGATGGTGTTCTTCATGCGCGTGGCTGGCAGTGGCCATGTACAAGTATCCTCTACGGTTGATACTGGACTTGAAAGGGCGAACGTCGGACTCAAGGATTGCGGCTGATCAGCTGATCCCCGACCGGCTCCGGCCGAGTATCATCGGCAACCGCTGCGACCTGCCTGCCCTGCTGATCGGCCAGCCACTGCTGGTACTCGTCCTTGGGCAAGGCATGGATGACGATGGGCATGAAGCCATGGTCCTTGCCGCACAGTTCCGCGCATTGACCGCGGTAAACACCGGGTTCCTCGATCAGCGTCCAATTGTCGTTGACAAACCCCGGTATGGCATCGCGCTTCCAACCCAGCTCGGGTACCCACCAGGCATGGATCACGTCGGCGGCGGTGGTCAGCAGCCGCACCCGGGTATCGACGGGCAGCACCAGCGGATTGTCGACTTCCAGCAGATAGTGCTCGTTCTTGTCGGCCAGATCGTAGATCTGCTCGCGCGGCGTGGCCATGGCGCTGAAAAAGCTCACGTCCTCGCCGACATACTCGTACTGCCACATCCATTGGTAACCGGTGATCTTGACCGTCATCTCGGTACCGCTGGTATCTTCCATGGCGATCAGGGTCTTGGTGGCGGGGATCGCCATGCCGACCAGGATCAGGAACGGCACGATGGTCCAGGCCAGCTCGACGCCGGTGCTCTCGTGAAAATTAGCGGCCACCGCGCCACACGATTTACGGTGATAGTAGATCGAGTAGAACATCGCCCCGAACACCACCACGCCAATGACGACGCAAATCCAGAAAATCAGCATGTGCAGGTCATAGACCTGCTGGCTGACCGGGGTGACACCTCGGGGCATGTTCAATGCCGACCAGTCAGCCAGAGCGGCTGTACTGCAAGACAGCAGGCCCAGACCCGCCACGAAGCTGCGCGGAAGCGCAAGGAGCTTAGCGTGCATGCAATGCTTTCTCCTCGAAAGGTTGGAAGAAACCAGGGTTGATGTGGGATGGACAAACAATCATGCCTGCCCATGCGGCACCCGCAAGCCAGGGGCCGGTTCGGTCAGGGTCCTGATCAGTTCAGCGGCCAGACGGCAGCGTTCATCTTCATTCAGAAAGCCGCCGATTTCAACGGATTGGCCGTGGGAACGGATCAACAAACGGCTAGGGTACCATCGTTTCGGGCAGCGCTCCAGAACCACTTTGGCCCATGCCTTGGCCAGCAGCCAGGACTGCTCGGGCGCGGTGCGTCCACGCTCGATGCGGATCGATTCATGGTCGACCAGTATCACCTCGCGCTGCTGGCAACGTCGGGCCACCGTGTACAGGCCGGCGGCCACGGCCGCGAGTTCCAGTCCGGCAAAAGGCAGTACCAGCCAGAAGCCCATCAGCGCCAATCCGATCGCGATGCTGCCGGAAACCACCAGCAAGCTGAGGAACAGATAGCAAGTCGCCCGCCAGGAGATGGCCTGATTGGGTTGTAGCACGAAACGTCGCTGACCATCCTCGCTATCTTGCTGAATATCGACCATGACGTATTGGCTGGTGCGGATCGGGCAAGCTCATGATAACCCACTCAATAGGTCACTGGCACCCTGTATTGCGACCTCGATCCGCCAGTTTGGTTGCAGTGCGTTACCGATCGACACCGCACTGGCGTTACTTTACGTGACATCGAATTCGATCTGATCGGTTGCAGCGGGAAATTCGACGCAAATACAGTAGGCTGTCGAGGCCATGACTCTGGCATGTTTTTCGCTGATTTGCCACTTGCGATACTTCCAAGCCGCTATACTTCGATAGCCGAAACCATACTTGACCGACCGCGCCTCGGCAACGGGGTGTACACATCACATAACCACAAGAGAGGTCTGCTTATGATGCTGGAAGACATGGATCCCAAGATCCTGTGGTTGATCATCTTCGTCGGGTTGTACTGGACCTACTGCCTGTTCTGGGGCATCAAGGGGGCGCTGAGTTCCAAGACCGCCACCGATTACATGATTGCCGGCCGCGGTCTGGGCGTCTGGGTATTCGTTCTGGCCGCCACCGCAACCTCGTTCTCCGGCTGGACCTTCGTCGGCCACCCCGGCTCGGTGTATTCGCAGGGCATCCAGTACGCTTATGCCTCGTTCTACGCGATCACCATCCCGTTCACCGGGGTGCTGTTCCTGAAGCGGCAGTGGATGCTGGGCAAGCGCTATGGTTTCGTCACTCCCGGCGAGATGTTCCACGCCTACTTCAAGTCGGATCTGATCCGCTTGCTGACGGTGCTGGTGGCGCTGGTGTTCTCCATCCCCTACCTGGGCGTGCAGCTGCGCGCCTCCGGCTTCATGTTCAACGTCCTGACCGACGGGCTGCTCGGCATCGAGGTCGGCATGTGGCTGCTGTCCGCCGTGGTGGCCATCTACGTGGCGTCGGGAGGCCTGCGGGCGGTGGCCTATGTGGACACCCTGCAATGCATCCTGCTGGCGCTGGGCATCAGCGCGCTGGGTCTGGTCGCGCTGTACTACGTCCCCGATCTGCGCGCCGGGGTGGTCGCGCTGACCAATGTAACCGACGGCGTGGCCGATTTCTGGACCGCGACCCCGGACGGCTACAGCGCCTATATCGCGGTGCCCGGTGTGATCCAGATGGTCAGCAACGGCCCTTCGGCCGTCGGCGGCCCCTGGACCGGCATCATGATCCTGACTTATATGTTCGCCCTGATGGGCATCCAATCGGCCCCGGCCTTCTCGATGTGGGCCTTCGGCAACCGGAACCCGGCGCCATTCGCGCCCCAGCAGGTCTGGGCCTCGTCCTTCGTGATCGGCGGCATCCTGTTCTCCTTCACCGCCATCCAGGGGCTGGGCGGCCATTTCCTCGGCGCCGACCGGGCGTTCATGGAGATGCACCCGGACCTGGTCAACCCGGTGCTGGTCACCGGCCTGCACGGCATGGACCTTATGCAATCGCCGGGCCGCGGTGACATGCTGGTGCCGCAGCTGATCTTCCTGCTCGGCGAAACCGCGCCCTGGCTGGTCGGCCTGCTGGCGGTCTGCGCGCTGGCGGCCATGCAATCGACCGGAGCGGCCTATATGTCCACAGCCGGTTCGATGCTGACCCGCGACGTTCTGCGCCGCTTCGTCATGCCCAACGCCTCGGACGGAGCCCAGAAGTTCTGGGCCAGAACCGGCGTGATCGTGATCGTACTGGCCGCCCTGGGGGTGGCCACGGTGACCACCGACGCCCTGGTCCTGCTCGGGGGTCTGGCGGTGGCCTATGGCTTCCAGATGTGGCCGGCGCTGATCGCGGTCTGCTGGTGGCCGTTCCTGACCCGAGCCGGGGTCGCCCTGGGTCTGATCGCCGGCCTGATCGCCGTCACCCTGACCGACTCCACCGGCCCGCAGGTGTTCGCCCTGCTCGGCATCGAAGCGCCCTGGGGTCGCTGGCCGCTGACCATCCACTCGGCGGGCTGGGGAATTATCTGCAATCTGGGTCTCGCCATCCTGGTTTCCGCCATCACCCAGAAACGGGCGGATCGCGAGCACCGCATGATATTCCACAATTTCTTGCGGGCGCACGCAACCCTGCCGAACGAGAAGAAAGGCCTGATTCCGCTGGCCTGGATCATGACCCTGGCCTGGTTCTTCTTCGGCATCGGCCCTGGTGCGGTGATCGGCAATACCCTGTTCGGCGATCCCAACGATCCGCCCACCTGGCTGTTCGGCATCCCCTCGATCTGGACCTGGCAGATCCTGTTCTGGCTGCTGGGCTGCTTCATGATGTGGTTCCTGGCCTACAAGATGGAGATGTCCACGGTGCCCACCAGTGAGGTCGAGGAACTGATCGAGGATATTCCGGCCATCGGTGCGACAGCGGCGATCCGCTAGACGAGGCATGCCCGGCAAACCGGGGAGGGTCGAAACCCTCCCCGGTGTTCGGGGGATGCGACGCTGATGCCCCCCCAGGACCTGTTCCGGGTCGGTTCGGTGCTGATCCTGGCGGTTTTGCTGTTTTTCCCCATCAGTCGTATCATTTGGGCGTTCAGCATGCGCCGTTTGCAGCGTCGGCTGGGTCGGGCACTGGACGAGAACGAATCCCGGGGGCAGTGGCGTCGGGCGCGGTTCATCGCTCTCTTCGTGGCCCTGGTGTTCTCCTGGCTGTTTCATCTGCAAGTCATTTTCCCGCTCCATGACTGAAAGCCAGTACCGGTTCCTGAAATACACCGCCGCCCTGATGGCGATCGCCTGGGTCGGCTGGTCCGCATACGACTATCTGGGCGGCAAGCAGCCCGGTGACTTCGCCTATCATGCCGGCACCAACGCCTTCAGCGACGGGTACTTCGAACAGGCTCTGGGCCATTACCAGGAAGCCTTGCGGCAGGTTCCGGATCATCTGCCGGCCCGCCGCGGCCTGGCCGAGACGCTGATCGTGCTGGGTCGGGAATGGGAGGCGATCACCGTTTATGACGAGCTGCTGGCCATGGACCCCGATAACCCGGGATTCCTGGCGAATCGGGGCATCGCCCACGACCGTATCGGTGAACATGAGCTGGCCTTGTTCGATTATCGACAAGCCCTGGCGATCGATGCTTCGATCAACGATGGCCCCGGCTGGCTGACCCGGTTCTTCCGCAATCAGCCGCAACGGCCACCGGGTATCGCGGAACGCGCTGATTACATCCAGGCCCAGCTGGCCTTACCGCCGGAGCAGCGGCTGTTGCAACTGCCCGAGGCCGACGCCGCCCAACGGCCCTACAAGCGCTGATTGGTTCAGAAAATCGGCACCTTGAGAATGTCGGCGAACAGCACTCGCAGGCAGAACAGCAGGGCGATACAGCCGAACAGCAGACGCACCCAGTCGCGCTCACCCTCCGCATCTCGGAAGGTCAGACCATGATAGGCCACCGCGGCGGTTACCAGCACGAACAGCCAGTCCATCCGCTCAGGATCAATAATAGCAGGGTGGCAGCATACAGGCCGGCGATAGCGGCTCCTGGGAGTACCAGGCCAGCAACACCAGCAAGATCACCACCGTGGCCAGCAATAGGCAGATCGCCAGCCCGATCACCGCCCTACCCGTCCCCCCTGCAAACAGCCGATTCACCAGGCAGGACACTGTCCGTAGCTCATCGGACCACCACCACGACATCTCAGGCCAGCCTTTGCAGCATTTCACGAACCTGCCGACGTTGCTCGTCACTGCCCTGGTCGATGATTTCCTCAAGCAGGGTGCGGGCGCCGTCCCGATCCTCCATGTCCAGATAGGTCGCGGCAAGCTCCAGCTTGAGCGCGACCTCGTGGTCCGCCACCGCTGGCTCCGCCCAGACCGATACCTCGCGATCCTCCGGAGTCGGTGGCTCCTGACCCGACGGACTGTCCACGGCATTCTGATCAGTCGGATGTTCGGCAAACCGGAGGGCTTCCAGCCAGTCGGGCCTTCCCTCATTATCATTCGGCCGTTTGGAATTAGCAGCAGGCGCGGGGGATGAGCGGTCCTCGTCGGGCCGGGTCAGTCGGGTGTCTTCTGCAACCTCGGGCGCGGCAAACGGCGAGGCGGGGAACTCGATCACCAGACCGCGCCGGCTCTGCCCCTCGGATTCAGCGGTAACCGAGGATGCCGCCCTGCCAACATTCGGGGCGCTGTCGGAGCGGGTCGCCGGGTTCGGTAACGGCGTGAACAACGCGTGTTTCGGGCACAGATCCCGCCCCATCCGCAGCACCCGCTGCCAGGACTCCCCGTCCGGGTCCACCTGCGGCTGCAACAGCTCGGCGGTCTCGGCGAATTTTTCGGGATTGCCCGCCCGAAAGTGAATCTCCAGCATCTTGAGCCGCAGATCGACACTATCGGGCTCATCCAGCAGTGCCAGTCGGATCAGATTTTCCGCTTCTCGGTAACTTCCCGCCGCCAGCAGGAAATCGACCCGATCCAGGCGACTGGAGCGCATCGGAGGCGGAGCCTGCTGGGTGCGGGTGGCTTCCTTCGAGCCATCGACGATCCCACCCAATACCTGCTCCAGTTCGGCATCGTCACGAGCCTGGGCACGCTTGACGGAACGCCACACCAGCAACAGCAACAACAGCAGGGCCACCCCTCCCAGCAGTGGCAGCGCCGTCGGTTGCGCCCGCAATTCGCTGAATGTCCCCCAAGGATCGCTTTGTGCGCGAATCAGCCAACCCACCACATCGATACCACCGGCTGACGGCGGAGGTGGCTCGGACACGACGATCGGATTGCGATCCAAGCTACCCGCCGGTTCGACCGGAGGGGCCACCGCGACGCCGGGAGGCTCATCGGCGGACTCGGTCACGGGACTGACGGTGGTCGGCTCCGTATCGGTTACGGCTTCCGGAGTCACGGCCTCCGGAGTCACGGATTCAGGTACTGTCACGGCCTCCGGAGCTACCGGGTCGGCTACATCGCCGATCACGGCGGGTTCCAGCGCCGGTTGATCGATCAGGGCATCGCTTACCGTTTCGCCCACAGGTTCGGGAGCAATTACGCCGACCTCGGGGGTGGCTTCGGTACGGGCGCTGAGCAGGCCGGGGTCATCCTGCTCCAGGCGCCGGATCCGGGCCTGCAGCTCATCGAATCCCGCCAGTCGCAGACTCGGACGTCCACTGCCGCTGTCGATCACCGGTCCTGACACGACGCTGTCGGTGACCACCACGGGTTCCTGCTCCGGTGGCAGCAGGCGAACCTCGGCAATGTCATCCACCGCTGGCGGTTCAGGCTGGAGGACCGGCTCGGGGACAGGCACCCGGGATGGTGGGGGCGCGGCCAGCACGGGGGCGGTATCGGGTGCGCGTGGCGCTCGGCCGGAAACCGCCGGGATACGCAGGGTGGCGCCCGCCAGCAGGTTGTCCATGTTACGGCGACCAAAGGCCTGCGGGTTGGTTTGAAAGATGGCCTGCATCATCTGCTGCATGCC
>CAYMHN010000163.1:0-7701 GCA_964390235.1 uncultured Candidatus Competibacteraceae bacterium | reverse complement strand
TGGACAGTTCCACGTCGCGGTCGATGGTGTCGGTCATGGTCGGGTGCAGGAAACCTCGCGCACCCTGGCGACCATGGGCGCCGAGGTGATCCTGCACCCGACCATGACCGACACCATCGACCGCGACGTGGAACTGTCCATCGCCCGAGCCACGGCGGTCACCAACCAATGTTATTTCTTCGACATCAACGGTGCCGGCGACGGTGGCGTCGGTCGGTCCATCATCGTCGGCCCGAGCGGTTACGTGATCCACGAAGCCAGCGGCGGCGAGGAGCTGATCCCGGTCGAAATCAACCTGGATCGGGTGCGCCGCGAACGCGAAGTCGGCATCCGTGGCCTGGGCCAGCCGCTCAAGAGCTTCCGCGATCGCCCCGTGGATTTCCCGGTCTATCAGCACGAACCCCATGCCGAGGCCTATCTGAACAGCCTGGGCCCGCTGGCCAAGCCGGAGCGTACCCACAGCGCCCCCTCGGAGAGCGGCGTGGCGCTGAGGGTCGATGCCACCCGGTCGGCGCCTGCCACCCCCGCAGCAGAAGAGCCATGGCCGGAAGAGCCGGTGGCAAACTCCACCGCCGGCTTGTACTAGTCCAATCAACACGGACTGTGACCGCGCGGCACGATGACCACGCCCGAGGGGTCGAGGTGGTAGCGCTGGCGGTCGAATTCCGGATTCCAGCCAATCATGCTGTCCGGTTCGATGCGGTTGTAGCGATCGACGATGGCACGCCGCAGCCGGCTGTTGCGACCGATGTGGACATGATCCAGGATGATGCAGTCCTCCAGCCTGACACCCTCCTCCACCACCACATTCTGGCCCAGGATGCAGCCCGCCATCAGGGCGGCGCGGCTGGTCGTGCCGCTACCGATGAGGCAGTTGTCAACCTGCTGGCCGAGCAGCCTGACCGCCGGTCCGTCGTGATGCGAGCAGCGGATCGGCCAGCGGGGGTTGAACAGATCGAAACGCGGCTCGTGGCCCAGCAGATCGCGGTGTGCTTCCCAGTAGGCCTCGATGGTACCGACATCGCGCCAGTAGGCCGGGGTCTCATGGGGCTTGAGACCAGGAATTCGGTTGTCGGTGAAATCGTAGGCATACAGCCGCTGACTGCTCGTCAGACGTGGCAGGATGTCGCGTCCGAAGTCATACAGACCCTGGCGTTGAGCCTGCTCCAGCACGTTTTCCAGGACCCCGGTGGAAAACAGGTAAATGCCCATGGATGCCAAGGCCAATCCCGGCCGGTCGGGTAGCGACCGAGGATGTAGCGGCTTTTCCTGGAACTCGACGATGCGCCCTCCCACGGTTACTCCCACCACCCCGCAGCAGGAGGCCCGGGACAGCGGCACGGGCAGGGCCGCTACCGAGATATCGGCCTCCAGCTCCCGATGGCTGTCCAGCATCTGCCCCAAATCCATGCGGTAGACATGGTCGGCGCTGAGGACGGCGACGAGATCCGGCTGATGCTGACGGATCAGATGCAGGTTCTGGTACACGGCGTCGGCCGTGCCACGGAACCATTCCGTGCCAATCTGCTGTTGAGGAGGCACCTCGATGATGAACTGATCAAGCTGCACCGAGGACAACCGCCAGTTCAGGTCCAAGTGCTCGATCAACGACTGCGACTTGTACTGCACCAGCACATAAATCGACAGGATGTGCGAATTGACCAGATTGCTCAGCACGAAGTCGATGATTCGATAACCCCCGCCGAACGGCACGGCCGGCTTGGACCGTTGCGCGGTCAGCGGGTACAGTCGGGAACCTTCGCCGCCGGCCAGCACCAGCGCCAGCACCTTGGGATTGTTCATCACTACCCCTTCTCCGCCTTGTGTTTTTTATTTTTGCACTGTCCATGGCGGGCCGCTTTGATCTGAGTCAAACCGGAGACCGTCACGGTAGCGGGCCGATTCTATGGGCAATCCGTATCCTTGTTGCCAGGTTCGGTCCGGACTCGACCGGTCGCCGAGGTTATCACCCGGCGGGCGTGAACCCAGCCTCGCTGATCACAGAGTGTGAAGGTGTTGGTGCCAAGGCCACCACTGCCGCGCGGTCGCCCGTCCGGGAGATAGGCAAGGTGGCGCTTGTAATTGCCGCCACTGCGCAAGGTCATGCCACCGGGCAGCGGACCCGCTACCCGGATCAGCTGTTCGCCCTGATCGATATCGATCTGGCCGTTTCGGTTGAGATCGGAGAAGATGATCCAGCCGTTCTCCCAGATCCTGGTTTCATCGCCGTCGCAGCTCTGCTGGTCGCTGCTGCGGCACATGACTACCCGCACATGGCGCCGCAACGCCTCGCTGCGGGTCAGGTGCAGCATGCCGATCAGGTGGTTGGTGTTGGCGGTCATCCGGGCATTGAGCCGCATTTCGCGCAGACTGGGAACACCGATGCCCAGGAGAATGGATACCACGGTGACGACGATGATGAGTTCGAGCAGCGTGAAGCCGCGCCGAAAAAGAGGATTTTGCATGAACCTGCTCCTTGGCTGTGATACCGCTCCCGTGCGGTGTTGATCAGTGTAATCGGGAGCTACCGATTTTGCTTCACTACTTCACAATGTTTTACGATTCTGGATGATACTGTGCGCATGAAGCGAGATCGCCCCACCGAGACCCCGCTCCCCCCTTCCTTGCTGCCGGATTTCTGCGCCGCGCCGGCGGTATTCCTGCTGGTACTGGTTGCCGAACTGCTGGCCTTGCTGCTGACGCTGGCCGGACTACAACCTGATGACCAGTTCTGGGTCGTGCTGGGCCTCAAGTCCTTGTTCATCCAATGGGTGGTGCTGAGTTCGGCGGCGCTGCTGTGCGGCCTGGCTCGGCGCCTGCGTCACTGGCAACCGGGCGCTCTGGGCCTGCTGAGCTTCGCGCTGATTCAGGCGGTAACCCTGCTGTACTCGCTGCTGGTGGTGAAATTCGCACCGCTGCTGGGTTATGGCGGTCTGGCCGTGCGAGCGCCTACGCTCTATCTGCTGGGGAATCTGGGCATCAGCAGTATCGCAGCGCTGGTGTTACTGCGTTATCTATGGTTGCAGCAGCGCTGGCGGCAGCAAGTTCAGGCCGAGGCCCAGGCCCGGATGCAGGCTCTGCAAGCCCGTATCAGACCCCACTTCCTGTTCAACAGCCTCAACACCATAGCCAACCTGATCCACCAGCACCCGGATCAGGCCGAGCAGGCGGTACTGGACCTGGCCGATCTGTTCCGGGCGGCTTTGCGCGGTCATGACACCCTAACACTGGGTGAAGAGCTGGACTTGACCCGCGGCTATTTGCGCTTGCAGAGCTTGCGTTTCGGCGAGCGGTTGCGAGCAGACTGGCAACTGGCAGACGCCCTGCCCCTGGAACTGCCGGTACCGGCGCTGATTCTGCAACCGCTGGTGGAGAACGCCGTGGTACACGGGGTGCAGCCCAGCTCGGAACCGGTGGACATCACGGTGGCGGCACATCTGTCACCAAACGGCAGAAAACTGCGCTTTGCGATCAGCAATCCATTGCCGCTGGGCGAGACCGACAGTTCGGCATCCGGCGCCGGAATGGCACTGGACAACGTCCGCCAGCGTCTGGCCCTGGCCTATGGAGATCGGGCCGGACTGAAAATCCAGCCCTCTGGTGGGGTATTCGAAGTGATTTTGGAACTGCCGGTGGACGGGTTGCGTGCCTGAACTCAACAATCCAGAGTGTGCTGCCGTTCCCATTCGCTCAGATGGCCGGTGTACTCGCCCCATTCCTGCATCTTGAGACGGATATAGGCATCCACCAGCTCCCCACCCAGGCGCTCGCGCAAGACGCTGCTGTCTTCCAGCAAGCGCAGGGCATCCAGCAGGGTGGCCGGCAGTCTTGCCGGCGCCTGTATCTTGTGGCCGTCCTCGTACATATTGATGTGTAGCGGTTCGCCCGGATCGTGCTGCTGGGCGATGCCGTCCAGGCCGGCGGCCAGTACCCCGGCTTGCAGCAGGTAGGGGTTGGCGGCCCCGTCCATCAGTCGCAGTTCGAAACGGCCGGCATCCGGCACCCGGATCATGTGGGTGCGATTGTTGCCGGAATAGGTCACCCGGTTGGGCGACCAGGTAGCGCCGGAACGAGTGCGCGGCGCATTGATCCGTTTGTAGGAATTGATGGTCGGGTTGAACAGAGCACACAGCGCCGTGGCATGGTGCATGATGCCGCCGAGGAACTGATAGGCCAGGGGCGACAGACCCAGCGGATCGCCGTTGCCCAGAAACAGATTGTTCTTGCCGTCCGGGTCCCACAGCGAGACATGGGCGTGGCAGCCGTTGCCGGTCAGGTGGGCGAACGGCTTGGGCATGAAGGTAGCACGGTAACCGTGGCGCTCGGCCAGGGTCTTGACCATGTACTTGAAGAAAGTGTGCCGGTCGGCGGTGACCAGACAATCGGCGTAGTCCCAGTTCATCTCGAACTGGCCGTTGGCATCCTCGTGGTCGTTCTGGTACGGTCCCCATTCCAGGGCCAGCATCGCGTCGCAGATCTCGCGGATTACTGGAAAGCGGCGCATCAGCGCGGACTGGTCGTAGCAGGGCTTGCTCTGGGTATCGGCCGGATCGGAGATGGCCGTGCCCTCGGGGTTGATCAGGAAATACTCGCACTCGACCCCGCTCATCATGCGCAGATTCTGCTGGCGGGCGGCCTCGATCTGACGCTTCAGGGCGATCCGCGACGAGGCCTCGACCGGTTTGCCATTCATCCACAGATCCGCGGCCAGCCAGCCGACCTCCGGTTGCCAGGGGATTTGAATGAGACTATCGGGATCGGGGATACCGAACATGTCCGGGTCGGCCGGCGTCATGTCCAACCAGACCGCGAACCCGGCGAACCCGGCCCCGTCCTGCTGCATCGCCGCGATCGCCCGAGCCGGCACCAGTTTGGCGCGCAACACGCCGCACAAATCGACGAAACTGATCAGGAAATAACGGATATCTCGTTCACGGGCGACTTGGGCGAGATCGGTGGGCATATGCGGTTCTCCGTTGGTATTGTTCGGCAGTCAGAAAGAACGTCCGGGGCGCCGGCCGCCGGAGCGCCGGCCGCCGGGAATCCAGTCGGTACCGGCCAGCGGCACGCCGGCCATGGCGGCGGCCTCGATGGTCAGGGCCACCAGATCCTCGGGTTCCAGGTTGTGGACATGGCTTTTACCGCAGGCGCGGGCCAGGGTCTGCAATTCCATCACCAAGGTGGTGAGATAGTTCTTCACCCAGCGCGCGCCCTGCTCCGGATCGAGTCGGTTCTCGAACTCGGGGATCTGGGTAGTGACACCCACCGGACAGCGGCCGGTATGGCAGTGATGGCAATAACCCGGCGCGGTCCCGAGGGCATGATAGTCCTCGGTATACAGCGGTCGATTGCAGCCCAGGGCCACCATCGCCGCGCTACCGATCGACACCGCATCCGCACCCAGCGCCAGAGCCTTGGCGACATCCGCCCCGGAGCGGATGCCGCCGGAGACGATGAGCTGCACCTTGCGGTGCATGTCCAGCTCTTGCAAGACCTCCACCGCCAGCCGCACGGCGGGTAGGGTCGGAATCCCGACATGCTCGATGAACACGTCCTGAGTGGCGGCGGTACCACCCTGCATGCCGTCCAGCACGATGGCATCAGCCCCGGCCTTGACGCACAAAGCAACATCGTATTTGGTCCGGGTCGCGCCGATCTTGACGTAAATGGGTTTTTCCCAGTCGGTGATCTCGCGCAACTCGTGCAGCTTGATCTCCAGATCATCCGGCCCGGTCCAGTCGGGGTGGCGACAGGCGCTGCGCTGGTCTATGCCCTCCGGCAGGGTGCGCATCTCCGCCACCCGAGCGTTGATCTTCTGGCCCAACAGCATGCCGCCGCCGCCCGGTTTGGCGCCCTGCCCCACCACCACCTCAATGGCATCGGCGCGCCGCAGATCGTCCGGGTTCATGCCATAGCGCGAGGGTAGCACCTGATAGACCAGGATCTCGGACGCCGCCCGTTCCTCGTCGGTCATACCACCATCGCCGGTAGTGGTGCTGGTGCCCAGGGCGGTGGCGGCCCGACCCAGGGCCTCCTTGGCATGCGTGCCCAAGGCGCCGAAGCTCATGCCGGCGATGGTGATGGGAATCTTGAGCTTGACCGGCTTACGGGCATGGCGGGTGCCGATGGTCACATCGGTATCGCAGCGCTCGCGGTAACCCTCCAGAGGATAACGGGAGACGGAGGCACCGAGAAACACCAGATCGTCGAAGCCGGGCACCCGGCGCTTGGCGCCGAAACCGCGGATTTCGTAGAGACCGGTGTCGGCTGCGCGATGGATTTCGGCCAGCACCTCGCGCGGAAACGTCGCCGAGGGGCGAAGCTGGCCGGTTTCCAGCAATCGAACGTGCTCGGAATCAGTAGGCATCGGCATGATCGACCTTGAAGTGATAGAGCTGGCGGGCGGAGCCGTAACGACGGAACGCGGCCGGATCGGCATCGATAGCAGCTCGGCGCAGCAGTTCGGCCAGATTTTCGAGGTGCTCCGGCGTCATCGGTTTTTCAATGCAGTCGGCACCCAGGCTGGCTGCCTTGCCGCCGACATAGATCTCGGCCTCATAGATGGAGTCGCCCAGATGGTGACCGGCATCGCCGCACACCACCAGCCGCCCGGCCTGAGCCATGAACGCGCTCATGTGGCCGACCGAGCCGCCGACCACGATGTCCACGCCTTTCATGGAAATGCCGCAGCGCGAGCTGGCGTCGCCCTCGATCACCACCAGTCCGCCCCGGCCAGTGGCGGCGGCATACTGCGAGGCATTGCCGGTCACCCGTACCTCGCCGGACATGATATTCTCGGCCAGACCGGGGCCGGCATTGCCGTGGATGGTAATCCGGGCCTGCTGGTTCATACCGGCGCAGTAATAACCGACATGGCCCTCGATTTCGACCTCGATCGGCGCGGTCAGTCCCACGGCCAGCGCATGCCGGCCACCGGGATTGAGTACCCGCCAATTCAGGTCATTGCGTCGATCGACCGCATGCAGTCGGGCATTGAGTTCGCGGACCGAGTGCTGAGCGAAATCGAACTCAGGCATGCATTACCTCCGTCCGCCGCCAGCTGTAGATGCGCGCCGGTTCCGGCTCCCGGATATCGGCCCGCTCGGCCCCGGGCAGCGTGGCGATAGCGCGGAACTCCGAGGCCATCGCCACCCAGTCCTCGGTCTCGGCCATCACCGCCGGCTTGCAGCCGAAGACATCGCGCAGCACGGCGAAACCATCGCGGGTGCCGACCGCGAAAGTATAGAAACCGTCCAGATCGTTCAGTGCACGCTCCAGTGCCCGGTCTAGATCGTCGCCCTGTTGCAGCCGCCACATCAGATAGCCAGCGGCCACCTCGCTGTCGTTGTCGGTCTGAAATTCGATCCCCTGGCGACGCAGCTGGCGACGCCATGAATTATGGTTGGATAGCGAGCCATTGTGCACCAGACACAGGTCCAGGCCAGTGGAGAACGGGTGAGAGTGCTCGGTGGTGACCGCGCTTTCGGTGGCCATGCGGGTATGGCCCAGGGCATGGCTGCCACCCATGGTGGCCAACTGGAACTGCTCGACGAACTGCCGCGGCTGGCCTTTGTGCTTGTAGATCTCCATGGTGGTGCCGGAACCGGTCGGCCGCAGCTGCGGCCAGTCCGCCGCCAGCCAATCGCGCAGGTCCGAGGCCTCGGCCGCCGCGCTCAGCACGGCATGATCGACCCGCCGGCT